>NZ_CP021425.1:717500-925000 GCF_002162375.1 Oleiphilus messinensis
AATGTTCTTTAACAATTTGGCGAGTAAAACGAGATTCACAATCAAACGATTCTGGTGTTTTAAAATCGTTACGGTGTGAGACCAGATAAGCTCAAGGGGTATCGACGCGAGTCGATCACTTTTGCGATGCCTGCATCACAAAAGACCGCTTGGGGTTATATAGTCAAGTGACTAAGCGCATACGGTGGATGCCTTGGCAGTCAGAGGCGATGAAGGACGTGGAAGCCTGCGAAAAGCTTCGGGGAGCTGGCAAACAAGCTTTGATCCGGAGATGTCCGAATGGGGAAACCCACCTCTTAGAGGTATCTCTTTTCTGAATACATAGGAAAAGAGAGGCGAACGCGGAGAACTGAAACATCTAAGTACCCGCAGGAAAAGAAATCAACCGAGATTCCCTCAGTAGCGGCGAGCGAACGGGGATTAGCCCAAAAGCGTCATGACGAATAGAAGAACGGCTTGGAAAGGCCGGCCATAGAGGGTGATAGCCCCGTATTCGAAATTCTATTGGCGTGAAATTGAGTAGGACGGGACACGTGTTATCCTGTCTGAACATGGGGGGACCATCCTCCAAGGCTAAATACTCCTGACTGACCGATAGTGAACCAGTACCGTGAGGGAAAGGCGAAAAGAACCCCTGTGAGGGGAGTGAAATAGACCCTGAAACCGTATGCGTACAAGCAGTGGGAGCAGACTTGTTCTGTGACTGCGTACCTTTTGTATAATGGGTCAGCGACTTATTTTTAGTAGCAAGGTTAACCGTTTAGGGGAGCCGTAGGGAAACCGAGTCTGAAATGGGCGTCAAGTTGCTAGGAATAGACCCGAAACCGAGTGATCTATCCATGGGCAGGTTGAAGGTTGAGTAACATCAACTGGAGGACCGAACCCACTCCCGTTGAAAAGGTAGGGGATGACTTGTGGATAGGAGTGAAAGGCTAATCAAACTCGGAGATAGCTGGTTCTCCCCGAAAACTATTTAGGTAGTGCCTCATGTATCACTTCCGGGGGTAGAGCACTGTTTGGGCTAGGGGGTCATCCCGACTTACCAACCCCATGCAAACTCCGAATACCGGAAAGTGCAATCATGGGAGACACACGGCGGGTGCTAACGTCCGTCGTGGAAAGGGAAACAACCCAGACCGCCAGCTAAGGTCCCAAAGTGTATGTTAAGTGGGAAACGATGTGGGAAGGCACAGACAGCTAGGAGGTTGGCTTAGAAGCAGCCACCCTTTAAGGAAAGCGTAATAGCTCACTAGTCGAGTCGGCCTGCGCGGAAGATGTAACGGGGCTCAAACATGCCACCGAAGCTGCGGATCTTTTCGAAGATGGTAGGGGAGCGTTCTGTACGCCGTTGAAGGTCAATTGAGAAGTTGGCTGGAGGTATCAGAAGTGCGAATGCTGACATGAGTAACGACAAAGGGGGTGAAAAACCCCCTCGCCGGAAGACCAAGGTTTCCTGCGCAACGGTAATCGGCGCAGGGTGAGTCGGCCCCTAAGGCGAGGCTGAAAAGCGTAGTCGATGGGAAACAGGTTAAAATTCCTGTACCTCGTGATATTGCGATGGGGGGACGGAGAAGGCTAGGCCAGCGCGGCGATGGTTGTCCGCGTTTAAGGTGGTAGGCAGAGGACTTAGGCAAATCCGGGTCCTTAATGCCGAGAACTGATGACGAAGCTGAACTTGTTCAGTGAAGTGGTCGATGCCAAGCTTCCAAGAAAAGCCTCTAAGCTTCAGATATCACGGGACCGTACCCCAAACCGACACAGGTGGTCAGGTAGAGAATACTAAGGCGTTTGAGAGAACTCGGGTGAAGGAACTAGGCAAAATAGTGCCGTAACTTCGGGAGAAGGCACGCCGGCCAGGGTGAAGGATTTACTCCGTAAGCCCCAGCCGGTCGAAGATACCAGGTGGCTGCGACTGTTTATTAAAAACACAGCACTCTGCAAACACGAAAGTGGACGTATAGGGTGTGACGCCTGCCCGGTGCCGGAAGGTTAATTGATGGGGTTAGCATTAGCGAAGCTCTTGATCGAAGCCCCGGTAAACGGCGGCCGTAACTATAACGGTCCTAAGGTAGCGAAATTCCTTGTCGGGTAAGTTCCGACCTGCACGAATGGCGTAACGATGGCCACGCTGTCTCCACCCGAGACTCAGTGAAATTGAAATCGCAGTGAAGATGCTGTGTATCCGCGGCTAGACGGAAAGACCCCGTGAACCTTTACTACAGCTTCACAGTGAACTTTGACATTACTTGTGTAGGATAGCTGGGAGGCTTTGAAACTCGGACGCCAGTTCGAGTGGAGCCAACCTTGAAATACCAGCCTGGTACTGTTGAGGTTCTAACTCAGGTCCCGAAACGGGATCGAGGACACTGTGTGGTGGGTAGTTTGACTGGGGCGGTCTCCTCCCAAAGCGTAACGGAGGAGCACGAAGGTGCGCTAAGTACGGTCGGACATCGTACGGTTAGTGTAAAGGCATAAGCGCGCTTAACTGCGAGACAGACACGTCGAGCAGGTACGAAAGTAGGTCTTAGTGATCCGGTGGTTCTGTATGGAAGGGCCATCGCTCAACGGATAAAAGGTACTCCGGGGATAACAGGCTGATACCGCCCAAGAGTTCACATCGACGGCGGTGTTTGGCACCTCGATGTCGGCTCATCACATCCTGGGGCTGAAGCCGGTCCCAAGGGTATGGCTGTTCGCCATTTAAAGTGGTACGCGAGCTGGGTTTAGAACGTCGTGAGACAGTTCGGTCCCTATCTGCCGTGGACGTTGGAGATTTGAGGAGAGCTGCTCCTAGTACGAGAGGACCGGAGTGGACGAACCGCTGGTGTTCGGGTTGTGATGCCAATTGCATTGCCCGGTAGCTATGTTCGGACGGGATAACCGCTGAAAGCATCTAAGCGGGAAGCCCCCTCCAAGATAAGATCTCCCTGAGGCTTGAGCCTCCTGAAGGGCCCTTAAAGACCATGAGGTTGATAGGCTGGGTGTGTAAGCGTTGTGAGGCGTTGAGCTAACCAGTACTAATTGCCCGTGTGGCTTGACTATATAACACCCAAGCGGTTTTGACCCAAAATCAAATGACTGTGAATCTTATTTACTCGCTTTGTTCAGCCATGAACAGTTAAAGACAGAACGCATACGATCAACTTGTTTTGTCTGACGATCATAGCGGACGTGAACCACCTGATCCCATACCGAACTCAGTAGTGAAACCGTCCAGCGCCGATGGTAGTGTGGGGTCTCCCCATGTGAGAGTAGGTCATTGTCAGGCTCCTAATTAAAAACCCCAGTGGTAAACACCACTGGGGTTTTTTTATGCCCGCCGAAAAAGTGTCAATCCATTGTAGAGGTTTGCATGGTCAGGTCGCTTTGTCTGCCGGGTCTTGTTTGGATTGTATCGTGAAATGTTGTTCTGTTTAAAATATAAGCATTTATGTTGGGAATTTGTGAATAAGTGCAAATCCTGAAATTTTTAATTTGGTACCATCATCCCAAAATATAAAAACCAAGGGTAAGTGGGATGATAAGTAACAAATGGTGTGTGATTGCTATGGCGCTGAGTGTAGCGACTCAGGCTGATGAATTGTTAGTAGACAGAATTAGTCTTGCAACCAATGGAGTGGAGGCCAATGGTAATTCATTTAGTGCTTCACTTTCTGCCGATGGACGTGTGGCCGCATACGCGACAAAGGCTACCAATGTTGTTTCCGGCTCAGGCTATGGATCCTACGTCGCTCGTAACCTCGAGACGGGTGGCATAACAGTATTGGGCGCACTTGATCGGCCACTGGGGGTGCTCCCTTCGGTTTCCGGCGACGGGCGTTTTATTGCATTTAGAACTTCCGAAGGGCTCGTGCCCGAGGATGGAACAGACACACTAGATGTGTATATTTATGATCAGATTAGCGGTACCTATACTCAAGCTTCAAAAGTTAGCTCGGCAGCAGGTCGACATGCAAATGCGCCATCGATTTCTTACAATGGCCGCTATTTAAGTTTTAGTAGCTCTTCCTCTTTTATGGTTCAAGGGGATTCGAATAATGCGGCGGATGTGTTTGTCTTTGATCGCTTAGCCAATGACTGGGAGCGTGTGAGTGTTTCAAGTGATGGGGTTCAGGGAAACAGTTATTCCGGAGAAAACGCTATTTCCGGAGATGGTCGTTTCGTCGCATTTTGGTCAAACGCAAGTAATTTGACTGCTGGTGATGACAACGGCCTTGCTGATTTGTTTATTCGTGATCGAGAAGCTGGCGTTACCGAAAAACTTGCGAGTTCTGGTGCAACAAATCCACAAGGCCAATATTATGATGTTAGCTACCCTCCATCCGTGTCTTATAGTGGTCGCTATATCGCATTCGCTTCAAGTGCTGAGGATCTAGTCGCATCGGATACAAATGGAGTTGCGGATATATTTGTGTTTGATCGAGTGACGGCTCAACTCGATCGGGTAAATATTGGCTTGTCAGGAGTGCAGGCGAATGGCAATTCAAATAGTCCGCAAATATCAGATGATGGTCGTTACGTTGCGTTTATTTCCCTCGCGGATAATTTGGTAATGGATGATGTGAATGGCACAGCGGATGTGTTTGTGTTCGATCGGGTCAGCCGGCAAATGACAATGCTTAGTAATCCTTTGAACAGTGGCGACGTGGCTTATCATGATGCACATATGCATGTGTCGATAACGTTTGATGGTAGTCGTGTTCTGTTTACTTCTCCTGCTGACAATATCGTTCTAGATGACGGGAATAATGCCGAAGATGTGTTTGTGTCTCATCCAGGATCGTTAGCGGCTGCCAGTTTTGATACTGATCTGGATACTATGCCTGATGTGTGGGAGGTCGACTTTGGTTTGAATCCAAACAACGCCTCGGATGCTGTTTCGGATTTCGATAGTGATGGTATCGATAATGCGGGGGAGTATGAGTACGGAACTGATCCCACCTCTGCAGATTCTGATGATGATATGTTGCCGGAACTTTGGGAAGTTAATAACGGCTACAACCCCACTGACTCCTCGGATGCCCTGCTGGATTCAGATGGTGACGGTTTAACCACCTTCGATGAGTATCAGGCGGGAACCAATCCGCGCAATGCAGATTCGGATGTTGATGGTCTTCCTGATAAATGGGAATTGCAAAACGGATTTAATCCAACTGATAGTAGTGATGCTCAGCTAGATACTGATGGTGATGGATTGACTACTCTGGAAGAATTTGGGGCAGGAACCGATCCCTATAATGCAGACTCTGATGGTGATAGTCTGCCAGATAAATGGGAGCTTGATAACGGATTGAATCCGAACGATGCTTCTGATGCTTCTCAAGATGCTGATGGTGATGGCTATACCAACAAGGAAGAGTATGAGAAGGGAACAGATCCTCAGGATAGTGGTTCCAAGCCAAGGCGCTCAATCTGGGAAATACTGTTTGGGTGGTTATTCCACTAATCAATGAACTTTATATGGCGGGTTTTGCCACTCTAGATTTTTGAGTGGCAAAGTTTACGCGATGTAGAAAAAGGTTCTATTTTGTTACTGCCCATTCCACTTCCTGCATAAATTTTGTTAAATGAACTTTGAGCAATGTGTTCAAAAAATCGTCTGGATCGTAACCGCAGCTGTCCACCGAAGATTAAGACGAAATTGCCTTGTTTGGTTGTTAAAAGTGTAATTCATTGCAGTCAAATTGGATTTATGTGAACGGCTGCCGGGTAATCTTTACCCAAGACTGGTTTAATTTAACAAACCGTAAAACTTAGTGTGAGCTTGGCTTTGAATACCGGACTGGCAAGCTCCGTGGGGATATCATGATAATAAAAAATCTTGCACCTCTCTCTTTAATTGGATGTTTGGCTGGGTTGCCTCTTGTAGCTCAGGCTGAAATGGCATCGCTGACTGATTCCGAGATGTCGAGCGTTCAGGGCCAGGGTCTGGGTCTCGTACTCGAAGATTTTGTTTTTGCCCACGGGGATGATCCTAGTCTTGAGCACACGTTCAAGATAACAGGGATTAAAAGCAGTCTAGGCGAGGATGTCGAAGTTACTGTATCCAAACTCTATATCGCACGAGGTGCGGTTGATGGGGATTTTGGTCAAGATAGTAATTTTGGTAGCGTCTTGAACCCAGTGAATTTAGGGCGTCTGTCCAATCCGTACACTATCGATGTGGTGGATGGCAATACCGTAGGCATTACGGATAAGGCTGTTTTGCAAATTGCAGCACCTACACTGGTTGATCCAACAGCGGGTTTCGATTGTTTGGATATAGCCGCTGTAGCGGGCTCGGGGTCATGCTCCAGTCGCCCTGCAACTTCAAGTTTTCAGGGCGAGCGGTTTGACTTGGGTCTAATGCTTGAGGCTAAAGTGGGTGATAAAGACCCCAATAACCTTAACATTCATGCGAAGTCTGCAGTAATTGATGGGAGTTACCTGAGATTGTGGGCTGACGAAGATATGGATGGTGGTGCTGCTACGCAGCTGGTTGCACAATTTCGCCTTAATCTTTACACGCCAGAATTAAGTATCAATTCTTGCGATGCGCTAGGTCAATCTTGCGGTGATACTGTTCAGCTTAAAAACTTTGAGCTTGAGTTGGCTTTAGGGAATTCTCTTCAACCGATGTATCTTGATGTAAATGGTTCGGGAAATTTTGTCTTCGAAATAAAGAATATTCGGGAAACCTTATCAGGAACCATTGCTTCTAATGGTCAGCGTAGCGGTAGTGACGCGGCAACCTGGGATGCTTTTGAAAATTACTACAATGATCCAAATGGTGAGTTCAAAAGTAATCTTAGAATTGGTGAATTAAACGTCGCAGGGGAAAACTTTGGTTCAGCTAAGATCGAAGGTCTTCAGATTCAGTATCTGAGAATCGAAAGTCACGACCTGGGGAACTGAGAAAATGTTGAATAGAGTAAGTGTATGTTTTCTGGGTGGGGTTGCGGCGCTTGTATCAACTGTGGCCTCAGCAGAGCTTTCGATGATTTCAGAGCAGGAAATGTCGCATGTCTCCGGTCAGGGGGGCATTTATCTGACTGGAGATATTTCGTTCAATGAGTCTGGTGGCCCGATGGAGCAAGTAACCGCTGCCAATGGTGTAGAGTATTACGGCGGTGATTGCTCTCAGGATGTGCAGCGGCGTTGTGGTGCACGCTTGGCCTATCAAACCCGCCAAAATGGTGGATGGTTTGTCTTTGATAATATTCAGGGTGGTTTTTCGTTCCAGGGGTTGACGCTTCGGGTTCGTCATATTGATTCTGGATTTGGTGGCGATGGTGCGGCCTTTGATCGGGATGTGCTTGAAATAGGCTTGCCGGAATTTATCAATTTTGACAATGTTCGTATGACATTCGCGACTGCTAACGCAGCTCGACCGACAGATTTATCTTACGATGGGTCTGCATTTCAACAGACAGACATAATTAGTTTCGAAATGGATGGGAACGTGACGATGCAAGGAAACTTGCTAGTATTCCCTACCGGCAATCCATAATAACAAGAGCTACGAGATGAAAAGCAAATCCTACCGTTACTGTGTTGTTGGCACTCTGGTTGTTTGTTCCTCGCTTCATGCCGAATTGAAGATGCTGGATGATACTGCTTTGTCTAGCATTGAAGGGCAGAGTGGTATTTCTTTGGATGCTGGTTTGCAGGTGAGTATAGGAGAGATTGCCTACTTCGATGACGGTAATGCCCTCCAGTTTCAAGGTATTCAAATAGGTAGCCAGGCTGATATTACACAACAAACGCAGATGAATTTTGATTTTGATATCCAGTCAGATGCGTCATTAAGGATTGCTTATGATATCGCTCCGACCCGGGTGTTTGTATCAGATATTCGACTAGACGATGATCCAGTTAGTAGTTTTGGCGGTGTGGGGTTAGATTTTGCGCTGCAAGGCGTGACGGTTTTAAAAACTGACGGCTTAACTGATCCTTCTAAAGGCGGTATTGTATTTGATACCGACTACGCGCTGACTAACGGTGGCTTAATTTATCGAACTAACGGTAATGAAATCTATATTGATGATTTCTCGATGAATGTGTCCGCACATGATGTAGTTTGGGAGCCTCACAGCAGTGGTAACGGGATTAGTTATCGTGTGCCGCTCTCTGAAGGGGACTTCTCCATAGGAGCGATACGGTTCAGTGATAATCCAAACAACTTTGGGGTGTCCAATGATGTTGACAGTGGGTTAGAGCTTCCCAGTTTTGGCGCATTCAGTGGTGATTTCAGTTTGACTTCAGAGGCGCAAATTCAAGGTGGTGGTCGCTTTGGTACAACGGGTATTCGGATTGATAGCCAAAACACGATAAACAGTATGAATCTGGTTTATACAGATGATACGAACAAGTTATCTTTGTTGGATATCACCGGAGCCTACAATGTTAACGACATGCGTCTTGATGTTGCTACGGATCGGTTTGGTGATAAAGCACTTGCAGTTACGTTTGGTAGTGTTGATGGCAATCTTTCGGTGGGTCGTATACTTGCCGGCAGTGCAGAAAAAAGTTTTGGCGGGTTTGATGTAGATTTTGAGTTAGCTGATCAGACTATTGATGGGATGCTCTATTCAAATCAGCTGTATGTTAAGGGGGGGGGTAACGCCAATTCCGGTCCGCAAGGTATATCTGTGGATGCAATGTGGAGTTTGAGTAATGCTGAAGTCTCTTACACGGAAGATGGTAATACTGTTCAGTTATCGGGCGTTACTTCATACGGGCAAGGTGGCGTAACAGTAGATGTGACTCGTGATGGTACCTTGGGTGGTGAAGAGTTCTTTGATGGACTACGTCTGGGTTTTGAGGATTTGCAGGGTAGTTATAAAATTGATGGCCTTAAAGTAGGCAATGCGCAGCAAAGTATCGAGAATGCGGAATTGCAAGGTGGTACGGAGTTGTTGCTTGCTCTTGGTGTTTATCCTGCGTTTGACTTTAAGGTCGATGGGCATATTACGCTGGGTGCGGGCGGTGCTTCCGGGGATGGAATCACAATTAATTCAGATATGGTGATATCGGACTCCGCTGCTGCAGTCATCGTCGATGAAAACTCCAAAGGGCTGTGGTTGACCGATTTGAATTATGATGTGCATCTTCGCGACATGACCATTGATATGGTAGATGAGGGGATTCAGTTGGTACAGGGTGAGGCGTGGAGTACGATGGATATCGGCAATCTTCGTGTTGGAGATAAAGATTCTGTTGGCAGTTTCGGTCGCTTCGTAATTCAATCGTATGAAGTGGGATCAACTGCCGTCATTAGTCCTGGTGGAGCTGGAGAGGTGTGTGTAGGTGGTCGAGGGGCCACCTCGGCTGCTTGTGTTGCAAGCGGCGGAGAGTGGGAAGATCGCGGTGAAGAAGGTATAACTGTCAGTCTCAAGCAGATTTTTGCCGAAGCTGTAGATGATGTGAAGCGAAACCGGTTCATTTGGGAAACAAATCGAACCGGTGGTGTTGGTACTCCGGGATCACAAGTTATCTTTGATAACATTACGACAAATGATGGTGTGGATGGTCAAAATACATACGGATTTCGAAATGATATCAGTATTGATGTTCATCAGACCACGGTTCTGAAAAAGTCTGATGGTGCGGATGCGAACGGTGTAATTGGTAGTAAAGGTGATTACAAAATTATGGATGGTTCGGCTCCTGGTGGGTATCGCTATGTCTCGGCACCTACAGCGGCAGATTTGGATAACAGGCCTCTTGGCTTTGCTGTTCAGGCGCACACTCATTTCAAAGAGTTATCGATCGATAATGTTGCATTCAAGCATCAAAATGGTGATGCGCAGGTTGGGATTCATGAAGTTAAATTGCAAAACTTCAGTATCAGTTCGAGTTTAACAGCTACCCCATTGGCTGATCCGGTAAATTAGAGTTTTGCGTAATATAGAAAAGGTGGCTTATGCCGCCTTTTTTTGTGCCCTAAAAAAAAGCTAGAATTCAGCTCGACTCACAAAAGAACAGGAGGATGGTTGGTGGATGTATTTGCGTTGGTGGCTTTGCTGGCAGATGGTGAATTGCACTCTGGTGTGGAAATGGGAGAGCGACTTGGGGTGAGTCGAACCACAATATGGAAAATGCTGGATCAGGTTAAAGAGCTCGGTATCAAGGTTGATGTGATTAAGGGACGAGGATACAGAGTTCAAAACGGTTTAAATTTGCTAAGTGAAGCGGCTATCAGAGCTGCTCTGCATTTGAATTCCGAAGTCACAAGTCCGATAGAGCTCTATATCGAGCAAAATACTGTGTCGACGAACGCCTCAGCATTGCGATGTCTTTCGAATGGGGCTTTGTCTGAGTGTGTGGTGGTGGCTGAATCCCAGTCTGGCGGACGTGGACGAAGAGGGCGAGAGTGGGTGAGTCCTTATGGCAAAAATATATATTTGAGCTATGGATTCAAGTTTGAGGGGGATGTTGCTGAGTTGGAAGGCTTGAGTGTTGCGCTCGGGGTTGCTTTAGCGGAGCAGTTCTCCAGCTATAACATTGAAGGCATTCAATTAAAGTGGCCCAATGATATCTACCTCAATGAGCGGAAATTGGGTGGCATATTGATTGAGTTGAATGGTGAGTTTCAAGGTGATTGTGATGTGATTCTGGGTGTGGGGCTAAATGTGCATATGATGCCTGGGGTTGAGTTCGGAATGGTGATTGACCAGCCTTGGACTTCGTTGCTGAACGAAGGTGTAGTTTTGGATCGAAATGTACTGATTGCTGGTGTTATTGCAGCGATTACAGTGGTTCTCGCTAAACTTAAAGAAGGCTGTTTACAAGATCTTTTTGCTGTATGGGATCGGTATGACTATTTGCGGGGAGAAGAGGTTGTTGTTGCGGGAGTGGAGGCTGGAGTTGCTGATGGTATAGCTGAAAATGGAAGTCTTATTGTCGTGAATGGTGAAAAAAGGAGTGCTATAAATTTTGGTGAAGTTGGTATTCGTAAAAAAACTGATTTAAGTAGTGTGAAATAATTGTGCGTTGGATTGTATTTACACTTATCTTGGCGAACCTTGTGCTACTAATTCAGGGGCGTTCCAATGTGGATGGGGGGGGTGTATCTCCGCGTTTGTCCAAGGTTGGTGAGGTTTTTAGTGTAATTCGACTGGAATTTATTGAAAGAAATGCAGATGTTCATAGTTTTTGTGAGCTGGTGGGGCCACTACGCAAGCCTGATGCAGAACTGGTTTATCGAATGCTAGAGCGAAGTGATGTTCAATGGATTGAGCAGTCTGTTCAGAGATCGCCGAACTATTGGGTGTACATTGAGCCTAGGGTTGATCGTGCAAATGCTGTAGCTTTAATGCGTGATTTGAAAGATAGAGGTATTGATAGTTTTGTAATTACTCAAGGATTCCTCAATAATGCGGTAAATCTTGGTGTTTTTGAAAATATTGATTCGGCAAAAAAGTTAAAAATTATGCGTGAGGCGCTTGGTTTTCCCATATCTATCAGAGCAAAGCCGAGGCAGAAAGTGATTTATTGGTTGAGTTTTGAGCGGTCGGACGCGGTAAAGTGGGATCTGGTCGACATTTCACGTCTTAGTGATAAAAAAATGCCGGAAAGACGAAAAATATTTTGTAAAAGTGTTGATTCTTAGAATGAGTTCACTTAGTATAGCGGCCTCTCGAAACGAGGGAGTAGAGCTGGCGTAGCTCAGTTGGTAGAGCAGCTGACTTGTAATCAGCAGGTCGGGGGTTCGATTCCGTCCGCCAGCTCCATTTTTTAAGTTTTGCTGTACTCGTTTTAGGAGGGGTTCCCGAGTGGCCAAAGGGATCAGACTGTAAATCTGACGCGAAAGCTTCGGTGGTTCGAATCCACCCCCCTCCACCACTATTTGCGGGTGTCGTATAGTGGCTATTACCTCAGCCTTCCAAGCTGATGACGCGGGTTCGATTCCCGCCACCCGCTCCAAGTTTATCGGATCAAGCTCATATAGCTCAGTTGGTAGAGCACTACCTTGGTAAGGTAGAGGTCACCGGTTCAAATCCGGTTATGAGCTCCACTCTTAGGGTGGCGATTTGGTGGAAGTTTCTGCAGGCCAGTAGCTCAATTGGCAGAGCAGCGGTCTCCAAAACCGCAGGTTGGGGGTTCGATTCCCTCCTGGCCTGCCATTTGTTTGGCAAGGTTCTTTATGAGTTCTCAAACTGACTCTTCTGGTGGTGCGTTAGATTTTCTGAAGTGGTTGGCAGTTTTAGCGTTGGTTGTCGCTGGGGTTGTTGGTAACTACTACTATTCCTCTTTTGATCAGTCCCTCTTGTATCGTGTTTTGGCGTTGTTGCTGCTCTCTGTTGTGGCGGTTGCTATAGCTTTGACCACGGTAAAAGGTAAGCAGTTTTCTGGGTTGATGAAAGAGTCCCGCCTTGAGATTAGAAAGGTGGTTTGGCCAACCCGGCAGGAACTGGTGCAAACAACCATGATTGTTGTGGTTTTTGTGTTGGTTGTCGCCTTAATGTTGTGGGGCTTGGATTCGCTGGTTAGCTGGCTGGTTTCTGGCGTCATCGGGTAAGAAAGGGGGAGTTGTGGCCAAGCGTTGGTATGTTGTTCATGCTTATTCAGGTTATGAAAAGCATGTTATGCGTTCTCTTAAAGAGCAAGTTGCTCTTAAAGGAATGGAAGATAAGTTTGGTGAGATTTTGGTCCCGACCGAAGAAGTGGTCGAGATGCGGGATGGGAAAAAGCGCAAGAGTGAGCGAAAGTTCTATCCCGGTTACGTTTTGGTGCAGATGGATATGGATGAGGAGAGTTGGCACTTGGTTAAGTCCACTCCTCGCGTTATGGGCTTTATCGGGGGGACTCCTGATAAGCCGGCGCCGATTACCGATGCAGAAGCGGCTGCGATTTTGCAGCGAGTAGAGAGTGGGGCTGACAAGCCGAAGCCCAAGACTTTGTTTGAGCCTGGTGAGATTGTGCGTGTAATTGAAGGGCCGTTTGCGGACTTTAATGGTGTGGTCGAAGAGGTGGATTATGAAAAGAGTCGGGTCAAAGTGGCGGTTTTGATTTTTGGGCGCTCTACGCCTGTGGATTTAGAGTTTAGTCAGGTTGAAAAAGACTGAATTTTTTAGGCTTTGAAGTGTGGCTCACTTGTCAAAGTGAGTGTTAATGGGAAGTTGGGGAGCCGAAAGGCGTTAGAACCCTGGGAGTAAGTTATGGCTAAGAAAGTCTCAGCTTATATCAAGCTGCAAGTTAAGGCCGGTCAGGCCAATCCAAGTCCCCCTGTTGGTCCTGCGTTGGGTCAGCACGGTGTAAATATTATGGAGTTTTGTAAGGCGTTCAATGCTCAAACGCAAAATTTAGAGCCTGGATTGCCAACTCCTGTTGTAATTACCGTATACAGTGATAAAAGTTTTACCTTTATTACCAAGACGCCTCCGGCTTCAATTCTGTTGAAGAAAGCTGCAGGTATTAAAAGCGGTAGTGGGCGACCAAATACTGAGAAAGTGGGTACTGTAAACCGCTCTCAGTTGGAAGAGATTGCGAAAACTAAAGAGCCTGATTTGACTGCGGGTGATTTAGATGCGGCGGTTCGTACGATTGCTGGTACGGCTCGCAGCATGGGCTTGAATGTGGAGGGCGTTTGAAATGGCTAAGTTAACCAAGCGTCAAAAGCTGATTAACGAGAAAGTGGAAGCAGGCAAAGCTTACGGGATCGAAGAGGCCGTTCAGTTGCTGGCGGAGCTTTCTGGAAATGTGAAGTTTGTTGAGTCCATTGATGTGGCAATCAATTTAGGTATTGATGCTCGTAAATCTGACCAAGTTGTTCGTGGTTCTACTGTGTTGCCAAATGGTACTGGTAAGGATGTTCGAGTGGCTGTGTTTACCCAGGGTGCGAACGCTGAGAAGGCAAAAGCAGCTGGTGCAGATATTGTTGGTATGGACGATTTGGCTGAGCAGGTTAAGGCTGGAGAGTTGAACTTCGACGTTGTAATAGCGTCTCCAGATGCTATGCGTGTTGTGGGGCAGTTGGGGCAAATCTTGGGTCCCCGTGGATTGATGCCTAACCCAAAAGTTGGCACCGTGACGCCTGATGTTGAGACCGCAGTTAAAAATGCTAAGGCGGGCCAGGTTCGTTATCGAAATGACAAGAACGGTATCGTTCATTGCTCTTTGGGTAATGCAGAATTTACAGGTCAAGCTATCAAAGAAAATCTTGAATCACTTCTAGCTGATTTGAAAAAGGCAAAACCTGCTGCAGCTAAAGGTGTGTACATGAAGAAAGTTACTTTGTCCTCTACTATGGGGCCAGGGTTGCTGATTGATCAAAGCACAGTTGCGATCTAGTAGCTGAGCTAAAAAAATACTTTGTGGTCAGGCGAAAGCCGGGCTGTCAAAGACCGCAGGTGGGTGTAATCATCCTTAATTTAGCCTGCGCAGACGGTGAACCTACTCTCTGAGAAGTACACCGTAGGGTGCTCAACGCAAGTTGAGTGTTTGAAAGTAGCTGGTTAACTCCAGCGCTACTAAGGAGAAATCCAGTGGCAATTGGACTCGAAGACAAAAAAGCGATCGTCGCTGAAGTCAACGAGGCTGCCGGTAAAGCGCTGTCGGTTGTTATCGCTGATTACCGAGGAGTCACATCTGCGGATATGACTGCTTTGAGAAGTCAGTGCCGTGAGCAGCAAGTTTACATGCGTGTTGTACGTAACACGTTGGCTAAGCGTGCAGTAGACGGAACCGAATTCGAATGTATTAAAGATGCGTTGGTTGGACCAACAATTCTGGCGTTTTCTAACGAAGATCCTGGTGCGGCTGCCCGCATTTTGAAAGATTTCGCTAAAGAAAACGACAAATTCGAAATTAAAGCGCTGGCTGTTGGTGGCGAACTGATGGGTGTTGAACAAATCGATCGATTGGCTAAATTGCCAACGAGAGATCAAGCGTTGTCCATGTTGGCCAATGTTATTCAAGCGCCTATTACCAAGCTTGCACGTACCTTCAATGAAATACCAACCAAGGTTACACGTGTAGTTGCTGCAGTTCGTGATCAAAAGCAAGACGCGGCCTAACAGTTATTAATTTAATTTAATTTTCAGGAGAATAGGGTCATGGCTCTGTCCAAAGAAGAAATTCTAGATGCAATCGCTGAAATGAGTGTTATGGATGTTGTAGCACTGGTTGAAGCAATGGAAGAAAAATTCGGCGTTTCTGCTGCTGCAGCTGTAGCCGTTGCTGCAGGTCCAGCAGGTGATGCTCCAGCTGCTGCTGAGCAAACCGAGTTTGATGTTGTTCTGGCTTCTGCTGGCGACAAGAAAGTGAATGTTATCAAGGTAGTTCGTGGTATCACTGGTCTGGGCTTGAAAGAAGCTAAGGCTATGGTTGATGGCGCGCCAGCTACTGTTAAAGAAGCCGCAAGCAAAGAAGAAGCTGAAGCTGCTAAGAAAGAACTCGAAGAAGCAGGTGCTACTGTCGAGCTTAAGTAATAGTGCTCAGTCACAAACAGTTTTTACTGTTTTAGGAAATGGCTGGCAGCCCAGGCTGCCGGCCTTTTTCCGTTGTATGTGCTATATATAGACATTGCCTATAATACAATCGACCTTTGGGTTCGTGCTTACTAGCACGCCGAGACTATCCACCAGGATAAATTCCTCGTACCAAGTTTAATCTGGGGAAATCTAATGACATACTCATATACTGAGAAAAAGCGGATTCGTAAAGACTTTGGAAAACATCCTACCGTAATGGATGTTCCCTACCTATTGTCCATTCAATTGGATTCCTATCAAGATTTTTTGCAAAGAGATACCTCGTCGACGGACAGACAGGAAACAGGCCTGCACGCGGCGTTTAAATCTGTTTTTCCAATTCTCAGTTTTTCCGGCAATGCTGCATTGGAGTACGTAAGTTACCGACTTGGCGAGCCTGCTTTCGATGTGAAGGAGTGCCAGTTGCGAGGTGTGACTTATGCTGCTCCACTAAGAGTCAAAGTGCGCCTTATTATTTATGATAAAGAATCTTCTAATAAAGCCATAAAAGATATTAAAGAGCAGGAAGTCTACATGGGCGAAATGCCGCTCATGACTGAAAACGGTACATTTGTCATTAATGGTACTGAGCGTGTAATTGTTTCTCAGTTACACCGTTCCCCTGGTGTGTTTTTTGATCATGATAAAGGGAAAACCCACTCTTCAGGTAAGTTGTTATACTCCGCAAGGATTATTCCTTATCGTGGTTCCTGGTTAGACTTTGAGTTTGATGCCAAAGATTGTTTGTTTGTTCGTATCGATCGTCGTCGTAAGTTACCCGCGTCAATACTATTGCGTGCATTAGGTTATGAAGCCGAAGAAATACTGGATATGTTCTTCGAGACCGGATCGTTCTTGCTTGAGGGTGATTCTTGCAAGTTTGAATTGGTTCCCAGTCGCCTGAGGGGTGATATTGCAACTTTCGATATTAAAGGGCCAGACGGTAAAGTTATCGTTGAAGAGGGCCGTCGTATTACCGCACGACATATTCGTCAATTGGAAAAGTCCGAGATCCAAGAGTTAGATGTTCCGACGAATTATTTGGTTGGGAAAGTTCTCGCCAAGAATCTGATCGACCAAGATACGGGTGAGATCATTGCGGAGTGCAACACTGAAATCACAGAAGATCTCATTGAAAAGCTTCGAGCAGCTAACATCGAACGAATTGATACGCTGTACACTAACGAGCTGGATTGTGGTGCATTTATCTCGGATACGTTGCGTATAGATCCAACTCGAAATCAGTTAGAGGCTTTGGTTGAGATCTATAGAATGATGCGACCTGGTGAGCCGCCAACTAAAGAATCTGCGGAAAACCTGTTTTTCAACTTGTTCTTTACTGATGAACGTTATGATCTGTCTGCTGTGGGTCGTATGAAGTTTAATCGCAGAATCGGCAAATCGGAAATTACCGGTCCTGGCGTGTTGGATAAAGAAGATATTACCGCTGTTATGCGTACGCTGATTTCGATCCGTAACGGTAAAGGCAGTGTGGACGATATCGACCATCTGGGCAATCGACGTATTCGTTCAGTGGGTGAAATGGCGGAAAATCAATTCCGTGTTGGATTGGTCCGTGTCGAGCGTGCGGTTCGCGAACGCCTGAGTATGGCTGAGTCTGAGGGATTGATGCCGCAGGATTTGATCAATGCTAAGCCGGTTGCTGCTGCTGTTAAGGAATTCTTTGGTTCGAGTCAGTTATCGCAGTTTATGGATCAGAATAACCCCTTGTCAGAGGTTACTCATAAACGTCGTGTTTCCGCCTTGGGGCCAGGTGGTCTGACCCGCGAGCGGGCCGGTTTCGAAGTTCGAGACGTCCACCCCACGCATTACGGTCGAGTCTGTCCAATCGAAACGCCTGAAGGGCCGAATATCGGGTTGATCAACTCGTTGGCAACTTATGCGCGCACCAATGATTATGGTTTCCTGGAAAGTCCGTATCGTAAGGTGGTGGATGGTATCGTTTCTGACGATATTGAATACTTGTCCGCTATCGAAGAAAGCGAATTTGTAATCGCACAGGCAAGTGCAGCTACGGATGACGAAGGGCGATTAATCGATGAACTCGTTACAGTACGGCATCAGAATGAATTTACTGTAATGCCTCCTGAGCGAGTGAATTATATGGATGTGTCACCTCGTCAGGTCGTATCTGTTGCTGCCTCTTTGATCCCGTTCCTGGAGCACGATGATGCAAACCGGGCTTTGATGGGATCGAACATGCAGCGTCAGGCTGTGCCGACCTTGCAAGCCGAGAAGCCGCTGGTAGGTACCGGCATTGAGCGTATTGTGGCACAGGACTCGGGCGTTTGTGTGGTAGCTCGTCGCGGTGGTGAAATCGAAAGCGTAGATGCTGCACGTATTGTTGTTCGGGTCAATGATGATGAAACGCCAGCGGGTGATGCGGGTGTGGATATTTATAACCTAACCAAATACACGCGTTCAAACCAGAATACCTGTATTAACCAGCGCTCTTTGGTAAGTGTTGGGGACCAAGTGGAGCGTGGTGATGTATTGGCGGATGGTCCGTCTGTTGATATGGGTGAGCTGGCACTGGGGCAAAATATGCGAATCGCATTCATGCCTTGGAACGGCTACAACTTCGAGGACTCCATACTGGTATCCGAGCGAGTTGTGCAAGAAGACCGGTTCACTACTATTCATATACAAGAGCTGACTTGTGTAGCACGTGATACTAAGCTGGGAAGCGAAGAAATTACTGCGGATATTCCGAATGTTAGCGAAAGCGCTCTGGCCAAGCTTGATGAGTCGGGGGTTGTCTACATCGGTGCTGAGGTTGGCCCCGGTGATATCCTCGTCGGGAAGGTCACGCCTAAAGGCGAAACACAATTAACGCCGGAAGAAAAATTGTTGCGCGCGATTTTCGGTGAAAAAGCATCTGATGTGAAAGATACATCCCTACGGGTTTCTACCGGTACCCGCGGTACCGTAATCGATGTTCAAGTCTTCACGCGGGATGGTGTTGAGAAGGATCAGCGTGCTGTTGATATTGAGAAGGCTGAGCTCGATAAATTCCGTAAAGATTTGAAGGATGAGTATCGGATTGTAGAGGCCGCCACCTTTGAGCGTTTGAAGAATACGCTTGTAGGTAAAGAGGTTATTGGTGGTTCTGGTGTTCAAAAAGGTGATGTGCTTAGCCCGGAAGTTCTGGATAGCTTTGACAAAGAGCAGTGGTTCAAATTACGCATGGCTGATGATTCTCTCAATGAATTGTTGGAGAAAGCCGAAAATCAGTTGAATGAGCGTAAGCTGGATCAGGAAGATCGTTTCGAAGACAAGAAACGAAAACTTCAAACTGGTGATGATTTGGCTCCCGGCGTACTGAAAATTGTTAAGGTGTATGTGGCCGTTAAGCGTCGCATTCAGCCAGGCGATAAAATGGCTGGACGCCACGGTAACAAAGGGGTTATCTCTGTAATCATGCCTGTTGAAGATATGCCATACGACGAGCATGGTGAACCGGTGGATATCGTACTTAATCCACTTGGTGTACCGTCTCGAATGAACGTTGGTCAGGTACTCGAAACCCATTTGGGCGCGGCAGCAAAAGGGTTGGGGAATAAGATCAATCGTATGATTCAGCAGCAAAAGCAGGTTGCTGAGATTCGAGGTTTCCTGGAGCAGATTTATAATGAGTCTGGTAATGAGACCAAGAGAGAGGATCTGGCAGGATTGTCTGACTCTGAAATTTTGGTCTTGGCCAAAAACCTGACGAAAGGTGTTCCAATTGCAACTCCGGTATTTGATGGAGCCAAAGAGTCAGAGATCAAAGAGCTGCTAAGATTGGCTGATCTGAATGATAGTGGTCAGTTCACCCTCTATGATGGTCGTACCGGTGAGGAGTTTGATCGCCAGGTCACTGTTGGTTACATGTACATGCTGAAATTGAACCACTTGGTTGATGACAAAATGCATGCTCGTTCCACTGGATCATACAGTCTGGTAACGCAGCAGCCATTGGGTGGTAAAGCTCAATTTGGTGGTCAGCGATTCGGTGAGATGGAAGTGTGGGCGCTCGAAGCGTACGGTGCCGCCTATACGTTGCAAGAGATGCTCACAGTTAAATCGGATGATGTTAACGGCCGAACCAAAATGTACAAAAATATCGTGGATGGAGACCACCGTATGGAGCCGGGTATGCCCGAGTCCTTCAATGTACTGGTGAAAGAAATCCGCTCCTTGGGTATCGATATTGAGCTGGAGTCGGAGTAACTCCAGCCTCATTATCGGCATTAATCTGGGAATTCACGATAAATTACTCTCCATCTGGAGTTAAAAGCTGATGAAAGATTTATTAAATTTACTCAAGAGCCAAAACAACAAACAAGAGTTTGATGCCATCCGAATCGGTCTGGCCTCACCAGAAATGATTCGCTCTTGGTCATTTGGTGAAGTTAAGAAGCCAGAGACGATCAACTATCGAACGTTTAAGCCAGAGCGTGATGGCTTGTTCTGTGCCAAGATTTTTGGTCCGATCAAAGATTACGAGTGCTTGTGTGGAAAGTACAAACGTCTCAAGCATCGTGGTGTTATTTGTGAGAAGTGTGGTGTAGAAGTTGCGCTTGCGAATGTGCGTCGTGAGCGAATGGGGCATATCGAGCTCGCGAGTCCTGTAGCGCATATTTGGTTTTTGAAATCACTGCCGTCTAGAATTGGCTTGCTGTTGGATATGACGCTCAGAGATATTGAGCGTGTGCTTTATTTCGAGTCCTTTATTGTAATTGATCCAGGTATGACTACGCTCACTCGAGGTCAGTTGCTGAGTGATGAGCAATATTACGAAGCACTTGAAGAGTTTGGCGATGAGTTCGATGCAAAAATGGGTGCGGAAGCTGTTCAGGCCCTGCTTGCAGATATTGATCTGGATGAAGAGATCGCTCGTCTTCGCGAAGAGATTCCGGCGACAAACTCAGAAACTAAGATCAAGAAGCTGTCAAAACGTCTGAAGCTGTGTGAGGCCTTTGCTGGATCCGGTAATAAGCCGGAGTGGATGATCTTCGAGGTTCTCCCGGTTCTTCCGCCTGATTTGCGGCCTTTGGTGCCGTTGGATGGTGGTCGATTCGCTACGTCGGATCTGAATGATTTGTATCGACGGGTAATCAACCGAAATAATCGCTTGAAGCGTCTGCTGGAATTGAGTGCGCCGGATATAATTGTGCGCAACGAAAAGCGTATGCTACAAGAGTCAGTTGACGCATTGCTTGACAATGGTCGTCGCGGGCGCGCAATCACGGGCTCCAACAAGCGTCCATTGAAGTCCCTGGCAGATATGATCAAGGGTAAGCAGGGTCGTTTCCGTCAAAACCTTTTGGGTAAGCGAGTTGATTATTCTGGTCGTTCCGTAATCGTTGTCGGCCCGAGCCTGAGATTGCATCAGTGTGGTTTGCCGAAAAAGATGGCGCTTGAGTTATTCAAGCCGTTTATTTTTAGCAAGCTAGAGCACCGTGGTTTAGCTACAACGATCAAAGCAGCCAAAAAAATGGTTGAGCGTGAAACTGCCGAAGTTTGGGATATTCTGGCGGAAGTAATTCGTGAGCATCCGGTTATGCTCAACCGTGCACCAACACTTCACCGTTTGGGAATTCAGGCTTTTGAGCCAGTCCTGATCGAGGGTAAAGCGATCAATTTGCACCCTCTGGTTTGTGCGGCTTACAACGCCGATTTCGATGGCGACCAGATGGCGGTACACGTACCGCTCACTCTGGAGGCTCAGTTGGAAGCTCGTGCGCTGATGATGTCTACAAACAATGTGTTGTCTCCTGCTAATGGTGAACCTATCATTGTGCCGTCTCAAGATGTGGTCTTGGGTTTGTACTACATGACTCGGGAGAAAATTAACGCCCGTGGTGAAGGCATGGTGTTCTCTGATGTTGCCGAAGTGCACCGTGCTTTCGGTGCAAAAAAAGTGCATCTCCAGGCTAAGGTTAAAGTTCGAATAAAGCAGTGGGAAGCGCTGGAATCCGGCGAGTTCGAGTCACGCTACGAGCTGGTTGATACAACTGTTGGTCGTTCTTTGCTTTTTGATATCTTACCTAAGGGGCTGCCTTTTGAGTTGGTCAACCAGGCAATGACGAAAAAGGCTATATCCCGATTGATTAACCGTTCGTATCGCCAGTGCGGCCTGAAAGATACGGTTATTTTTGCGGATCAACTGATGTATCTCGGGTTTTCCCAAGCGACGATGTCCGGTTCTTCGATTGGTGTAAACGATTTTGTTATTCCCGATTCGAAGAAGCCGATCATCGATGCCGCCGAGAATGAAGTAAAAGAGATTGAGTCTCAGTTTGCCACGGGCTTGTTGACCCAGGGTGAGAAGTACAACAAGGTTATTGATATCTGGTCCCGAGCGAATGATAAAGTCGCAAAAGCGATGATGGAAACGCTGGGTAAAGAGATGGTTGTCAATCGTGATGGTGATGAGGTTGCACAGGACTCGTTCAACTCGGTTTATATGATGGCGGATTCAGGGGCGCGGGGTTCTGCGGCTCAGATTCGTCAGTTAGCGGGGATGCGCGGATTGATGGCCAAGCCGGATGGCTCGATCATCGAAACACCCATTACTGCGAACTTCCGGGAAGGTTTGAACGTACTCCAGTACTTTATTTCAACTCACGGTGCTCGTAAAGGTCTTGCGGATACCGCTCTGAAAACAGCTAACTCAGGATATTTGACGCGTCGACTGGTCGATGTCGCTCAGGATCTTGTTGTAACCGATTTTGACTGTGGTACTGAAGAAGGTCTGTTGACCACGCCATTGATTGAAGGCGGAGACGTTGTTGTGCCGTTGGGCGATCGTGTTCTCGGGCGTGTAACGGCAAAAGATGTTTTTGCTCCGGGTAATGATGTTGATGCAGTGTTTCCCGCGGGTACATTTTTGGACGAGGCCGCAGTAGCCGGTCTGGAGAGTGCTGGGGTTGATGAAGTTTGGGTTCGTTCGACGATTACCTGTAATACGCGCTATGGTGTGTGTTCCAAGTGTTATGGACGAGATCTGGCACGTGGTCACCTCGTTAATGTCGGTGAGGCTGTTGGTGTTATCGCAGCACAATCGATTGGTGAGCCAGGCACCCAGCTGACCATGCGTACGTTCCACATCGGTGGTGCAGCTTCCAGAGCCTCTGCAGTCGATAATATTCAGGTTAAGCACGGCGGTACCGTTCGTTTGCATAACATGAAGTTTATTGAGCGTAATGACGGGCAATTGGTGGTTGTGTCCCGTTCTTCTGCAATGGCTATCGCGGATGAGCATGGTCGTGAGCGTGAGTGGTACAAGTTGCCTTACGGTGCTTTGCTGAGCGTCAAAAACGGCGAAAAAGTGGAAGCCGGGCAAATTGTAGCTAAGTGGGATCCACATACTCACCCGATTGTTACCGAAATGGAAGGTCGTGTACTATTTGTCGGGATGGAAGAGGGTATAACAATTAATACCCAAACTGACGAGCTCACCGGGTTGTCGAGTATCGTTGTTCTTGATCCAAAAGATCGACCTGCGGCCGGTAAAGATCTGCGTCCATTGATTCAGTTGGTTGATGAAAATGGAAATGAGGTGAAGATCCCTAACACGGATGCTAATGCACAATACTTCCTCCCTGCTAACGCATTGCTGGGGCTTAAGAATGGCGATCAGATTAACAAGGGTGACATTATTGCCAGGATTCCTCAGGAATCATCTAAAACCCGTGATATCACCGGTGGTTTGCCTCGGGTAGCTGATTTGTTTGAGGCGCGTAAGCCAAAAGAGCCTTCAATACTTGCTGAAGTGTCTGGTACGGTTAGCTTCGGTAAAGAAACCAAGGGCAAGAAGCGTCTTGTTGTTTCGCCAACAGACGGTACTGATCCGGTAGAAACGTTAATACCGAAATGGCGTCAATTGAATGTGTTCGAAGGTGAGCAAGTAGAGCGCGGTGAGGTTGTTTCAGACGGCCCGTCTAACCCCCATGACATTTTACGTCTTTTAGGGGTTGGTGAGCTGGCGAAGTACATCATTAATGAAATTCAAGATGTTTATCGTCTGCAAGGGGTTGTCATAAATGATAAACACATCGAAGTTATAGTGCGGCAAATGTTGCGTAAAGTTGATGTGATGGATTCGGGGGATACTCCTCTGATCAAGGGAGATCAGGTTGAGTACTTCAAAATGCTTGAGGAAAACGATCTCGCGGATGAGAAAGGCATGATGCCGTCTCGCTGTGAGCGTGTCCTGTTAGGGATTACCAAAGCGTCATTGGCGACTGAATCGTTTATCTCGGCGGCATCTTTCCAAGAAACTACTCGTGTACTCACAGAGGGTGCAGTTACAGGCAAGCAAGACTTCCTGAGAGGCTTGAAGGAAAACGTTGTCGTGGGTCGTTTGATTCCGGCAGGTACCGGCTTAGCCTATCACAGTGAGCGTAAACGTCGTCGTAATAAGTCTGCTGTGCCGGAAAGTGCAGGTGTTAGTGCCGCTGAAGTCGTTGAAGCGCTCAGTGCAGAATTGAACAAAGAGCAAGATTAACACCGCTGCTCGAAAATTATTCGACTGTGGTCTTGACTAAGGCGTGGCGGGTCATTAGACTTGCCTGCCTTAAATTGTATAGCCCGTATTCGGGTGTATTTTGTTGGAAAATGGGAGTTTGCTTACATGGCAACAATCAATCAGTTGGTACGTAAGCCTCGTAAACGTGTTGTAGCTAAAAGTGACGTTCCGGCGTTGCAAAGCTGTCCACAGCGTCGTGGGGTTTGTACTCGTGTTTACACCACGACCCCTAAGAAACCTAACTCAGCACTTCGTAAAGTGTGCCGTGTCAGGTTGACGAATGGTTTCGAGGTTACTTCGTACATCGGTGGTGAAGGTCACAACCTTCAAGAGCACAGTGTGGTTCTGATCCGTGGCGGTCGTGTTAAGGATTTGCCGGGTGTTCGTTATCATACCGTTCGTGGAAGTCTGGATACTTCAGGTG
This sequence comes from Oleiphilus messinensis, assembly GCF_002162375.1. Taxonomy (GTDB): domain Bacteria; phylum Pseudomonadota; class Gammaproteobacteria; order Pseudomonadales; family Oleiphilaceae; genus Oleiphilus; species Oleiphilus messinensis. The sequence goes on from NZ_CP021425.1 coordinate 741,916, forward strand.
TTGCGAACAGAAAACAAGCTCGTTCTAAGTATGGAGCGAAGCGTCCTAAGGCATAATTTATTGCCAGGACTGACGGTGTTATATCGTCGAAGTTGAAGAATAGTCGGTTAGCGTTTGTTTGATGCTGGGTGTGCTCAAGTATACCTAGAAAGCAAGTGTACTCTAAAAAGATAGTTATCTGATAAGAGTAAGGCCGAACAAATTGTTCGGATCTAACCTGAAGACCTTTTATTGAGGGCTTATCATGCCAAGAAGAAGAGTTGTAGCAAAACGAGAGATTCTGCCTGATCCTAAGTTCGGAAGTCAGCGTCTGGCAAAATTTATTAACCACGTAATGATTAGTGGTAAGAAATCTGTTGCAGAGCGTATCGTATATGGCGCTCTGGACATCGTTCAAGAAAAGGGTAACTCAGAGCCGTTGGAAGTGTTTGAGAAGGCGCTTGAGAGTATCCAGCCTCTGGTTGAGGTTAAATCCCGTCGTGTGGGTGGTGCGACCTATCAGGTTCCTGTTGAGGTTCGTCCTGCTCGTCAAAATGCGTTGGCGATGAGATGGTTGGTAGAGTATGCACGTAAGCGTGGTGAGAAGTCCATGCCTCAGCGCCTGGCTGGCGAAATGCTGGATGCCGTTGACGGCAAGGGTGCAGCGGTTAAGAAGCGTGAAGATGTGCACCGTATGGCAGAAGCTAACAAAGCATTCTCTCACTACCGTTTCTAATCATCGAGGAATAGAAAGTGGCACGCAAAACCCCCATAACGCGTTACCGTAATATCGGTATTTGCGCGCATGTGGACGCTGGTAAAACAACGACCACAGAGCGTGTGTTGTTCTACACTGGGTTGTCTCACAAGATCGGTGAGGTGCATGACGGTGCTGCTACGATGGATTGGATGGAGCAGGAGCAGGAGCGTGGTATAACCATCACTTCTGCTGCTACCACTTGTTTTTGGCGAGGGATGCAGGCTCAGTTTGACGAGCATCGCGTCAATATCATTGATACGCCCGGGCACGTTGACTTTACCATTGAGGTCGAGCGATCGCTTCGGGTGCTTGATGGTGCTGTGGTGGTGTTATGTGGCTCCTCCGGGGTTCAGCCTCAGACAGAAACGGTGTGGCGGCAAGCCAATAAGTACGAAGTGCCGCGAATGGTGTTCGTTAACAAGATGGATCGTGCTGGCGCAAGCTTCGAAATGGTTGTGTCGCAGTTGCGAGAGCGTCTGGGGGCGAACGCTGTACCGTTGCAGATGACTATTGGTGCTGAAGATAATTTCAAAGGCGTCGTCGATCTCATAAAAATGAAATCGATTTTGTGGAATGAAGAGGATATGGGCATGACCTTTGAGTATGCCGATATCCCTGCGGAATTGCAGTCGAAGTGCGAAGAGATGCGTGAGCAGCTGGTTGAGGCTGCAGCCGAGGCTTCCGATGAGTTAATGGAAAAATACCTTGAAGAAGGTGAGTTAACTGAAGAAGAAGTTAAAGCTGGAATTCGTGCTCGGACTTTGGCAAATGAGATTATTCCAGTGCTTGGTGGATCCGCTTTTAAAAACAAAGGGGTTCAAGCTGTTCTGGATGCAGTAATCGAGTATTTGCCATCACCGACAGAGGTTCGTGCGATTGAGGGTGTGCTGGATGATCGTGATGGGACGCTCGCTGCACGGCCGGCAGACGACGATGCCCCGTTTTCGGCATTGGCGTTCAAGATAGCGACGGATCCTTTTGTTGGAACGTTGACGTTTTTCCGTGTTTATTCCGGCGTTTTGAATAGTGGTGATACCGTCTTCAATTCCGTTAAAGGAAAGAAAGAACGTATTGGTCGGATGGTGCAAATGCATTCGAACAATCGGGAAGAGATCAAGGAAGTTCGTGCCGGTGATATCGCTGCCGGGATTGGTTTAAAGGATGTCACCACTGGTGATACCTTGTGTGATCCCGATAGTGTAATTACATTGGAGCGGATGGAGTTCCCGGAGCCGGTAATTTCTGTTGCAGTAGAGCCGAAATCAAAAGCAGATCAAGATAAGATGGGTGTTGCCTTGGGCAAATTGGCTCAAGAAGACCCTTCTTTCAGAGTTAAAACAGATGAAGAAACCGGTCAAACAATTATTTCAGGTATGGGCGAACTGCACCTGGATATTATAGTTGATCGGATGCGTCGTGAATTTAAGGTAGAGGCTAATATCGGTAAGCCTCAGGTTGCTTATCGTGAGGCTATTCGTAATAGCTGCGAAATTGAAGGGAAGTTTGTTCGTCAGTCTGGTGGGCGGGGTCAGTATGGCCACGTGTGGATTAAGTTTGAGCCACGACCAGAGGGCGAGGAAGGTCTTGAGTTTGTTAACGAAATTGTGGGTGGAGTGGTACCAAAAGAGTATATTCCGGCGGTATCCAAAGGTATAGAGGAGCAGATGCAAAACGGTATTTTGGCCGGGTATCCGCTGCTTTCTTTGAGGGCATCTCTATATGACGGCTCTTACCATGACGTTGACTCAAGTGAAATGGCGTTCAAAATTGCAGGTAGCATGGCCACTAAAAAGCTCGCGGAGCTCGGTGGTGCTGTGTTGCTTGAGCCTGTCATGAAGGTTGAGGTTGTAACGCCAGAAGAAAATATGGGTGATGTAGTTGGCGATCTTAATAGACGTCGTGGACTCATACAGGGTATGGATGAAAGTGTGTCGGGCAAGGTTGTAAATGCGGAAGTTCCATTGGCAGAAATGTTTGGTTATGCCACGGATCTTCGTTCTGCAACGCAGGGGCGTGCAACCTATACGATGGAGTTTTTGAAATACGCTGAAGCCCCTTCGAATATAGCTGAAGCAGTTATAAACAAGGTTAAGTAAATAGTTAATTTAGTTTTAAAAGAGGTGTCATCGTGGCAAAAGAAAAATTTGAACGCACCAAACCGCATGTAAACGTTGGAACTATCGGTCACGTAGACCATGGTAAAACAACTTTGACTGCAGCTTTGACTCGTGTTTGTGCGGAAGTTTGGGGTGGTGAAGCGATAGCATTTGACGGTATCGATAACGCGCCTGAAGAAAGAGAGCGTGGTATTACCATCGCAACTTCTCACGTAGAGTATGATTCTCCTACTCGTCACTACGCGCACGTAGACTGCCCTGGACACGCGGATTATGTTAAAAACATGATCACTGGTGCGGCTCAGATGGATGGTGCTATCCTGGTATGTTCCGCGGCTGACGGCCCTATGCCTCAGACTCGTGAGCACATCCTGCTGTCTCGACAGGTTGGTGTACCGTACATCGTTGTGTTCCTGAACAAAGCTGACATGGTAGACGATGAAGAGTTGTTGGAGTTGGTAGAAATGGAAGTTCGTGAGCTGTTGGATCAGTACGAATTTCCTGGAGACGACACTCCAATCATCATCGGTTCTGCATTGATGGCGTTGGAAGGTAAAGATGATAACGGCATGGGTACTTCTGCTGTTAAGAAGCTGGTTGAGACTCTTGATGAGTACATTCCAGAGCCAGAGCGTGCAGTTGATCAAGCGTTCCTGATGCCAATCGAAGATGTTTTCTCTATCTCTGGTCGTGGTACTGTTGTTACCGGTCGTGTAGAGCGTGGTATCATTCGAGTTGGTGAAGAGATCGAAATTGTTGGTATCAAAGATACTACCAAAACGACCTGTACTGGTGTTGAGATGTTCCGTAAGCTGCTTGACGAAGGTCGTGCAGGTGAGAACGTTGGTGTTTTGTTGCGTGGTACTAAGCGTGATGAAGTTGAGCGTGGCCAGGTTCTGGCTAAGCCAGGAACCATCAATCCTCACACTAAATTCGAAAGTGAAGTTTATGTGTTGAGCAAAGATGAAGGTGGTCGTCATACTCCATTCTTCAAAGGCTATCGTCCACAGTTCTACTTCCGTACTACTGATGTGACTGGTTCTTGTGAACTGCCAGAAGGTGTGGAAATGGTAATGCCAGGGGACAACGTTCGAATGGTTGTTACTCTGATTGCGCCTATCGCAATGGAAGATGGTCTGCGCTTCGCGATTCGTGAAGGTGGCCGTACCGTTGGTGCTGGTGTTGTTAGTAAAATCATCGAATAATTCATATTCTGTGGTTTAAAAAGGGCTGCCCTTGTGGGTGGCCCTTTTTTTTAATGGGTTAAACTTGACAGAGGTGGTTGATCCGCATACAATGCGGCTCCTTTTTGTGATGCGAGACAACTGTCTGCAGAAAACCGGAGTTTGAAGCAATGCAAAGCCAAAAAATCAGGATCAGGTTAAAAGCATTTGACTATCGCCTGATTGATCAGTCTACACAAGAGATTGTGGAAACGGCAAAGCGCACGGGTGCACAGGTTAAAGGTCCAATTCCTTTGCCGACGCGTAAAGAGCGTTTTACTGTTTTGATTTCGCCGCATGTTAATAAAGATGCTCGAGATCAGTACGAAATTCGAACGCATAAGCGTTTGTTGGATATTGTAGAGCCCACTGAAAAAACAGTTGACGCTTTGATGAAGTTAGACCTTGCTGCTGGTGTGGATGTCCAAATCAGCTTAGGTTAAAACATCGTCGGCCATGTTGTTGCATGGCAAGTGTAACTTTAGGTAGGCCATAGAGGGTTAAAGCCCCGTACACTATGAGGTGAAAAATGGCAATTGGTTTAATCGGCCGTAAAGCCGGTATGACTCGTATTTTTACTGACGAAGGTCAGTCTATACCTGTAACCGTAATTGAGGTTTTGGCGAATCGGGTTTCTCAAGTCAAGACTGAAGAAAGTGACGGTTATCGGGCTATTCAAATCGCCGTTGGTGATAAGAAAGTTTCCCGCCTGAATAAATCTGAAGCTGGGCATTTCGCGAAAGCGGGTGTTGAAGCTGCAAGCATGTTGAAGGAATTTCGCCTGGAATCTGGTCAAGGTGATGATTTGGCACTTGGTGCCGAGTTGAAAGCAGACCAGTTCGAAGCGGGACAGATCGTTGATGTGATCGGCCAATCCAAGGGTAAGGGTTTTGCCGGTGCTGTTAAACGCTGGAACTTCCGTACTCAAGATGCAACCCATGGTAACTCCTTGTCTCACAGAGCGCCTGGTTCTATCGGGCAGTGTCAAACTCCTGGACGCGTGTTCAAAGGCAAAAAAATGGCCGGTCACATGGGTGCAGAGCGTGTAACTGTTCAGAATCTGGAAGTTGTGCGAGTAGATGCAGAAAAGAATCTGCTGCTGGTTAAAGGCGCTGTACCTGGCGCAACCGGTGGAAGTGTGATTGTAAAACCTGCGGTTAAAGCCTAAGGGGGGTGCTATGGAACTTAATATAGCTGGAGCAGGTGCAGGTACTGTGTCTGTATCAGAAGCAGCTTTTGCTCGCGAATTTAATGAAGCTTTGGTTCATCAGGTTGTTACAGCTTACTTAGCTGGCGGCCGCCAGGGTACGCGTGCACAAAAAACTCGATCAGAAGTAAGCGGTGGTGGTAAAAAGCCATGGCGTCAAAAGGGTACTGGTCGTGCTAGAGCGGGAACTATTCGTAGTCCTATCTGGCGTACAGGTGGTGTTACTTTTGCTGCGAAGCCGCAAGACTTCAGTCAGAAGGTAAACCGTAAAATGTATCGTGCGGCAGTTCAGTCTATTCTTTCTGAGCTTGTTCGACAGGATCGACTTGTTGTGGTTGAGTCGCTGGCCGTTGCTACGCCAAAAACAAAAGAGTTCACTCAGCAGCTTTCCGGTTTGGGTGTTGCTCAAGATGTTTTGGTTGTTTCTGACGAAGTTGAGCAAAATTTATATTTGGCATCTCGAAATCTGCCTAAAGTAGATGTTCGTGATGCTGCCGGTATCGATCCGGTGAGCTTGATAGCGCACGAAAAAGTTCTCGTCACTGTGCCAGCATTGAAAAAGATTGAGGAGATGTTGGGATGAGTCAAGAGCGAATCTATAAAGTATTGTTAGGACGTCACCTGTCAGAAAAAGCGGCAATTGCTCAGGAAAACGGTCAAGTTGTTTTTCGTGTGGCGCCTGATGCAACTAAGCCTGAAATCAAGGCAGCTGTAGAACAGCTTTACAATGTAAAAGTTGATTCTGTGAGTGTTTTGAATCAGAAAGGCAAAACCAAACGCACTGTTCGTGGTCTGGGTAAGCGAAAGTCTGTACGTAAAGCGTACGTTAGCTTGTCAGAAGGTCATGAAATCGAGTTGCTGGACGTAGAATAATAGGGGATTGATCAATGCCTATAGTTAAAGCGAAACCTACCTCAGCAGGGCGTAGACACGTTATTAAGGTTGTCAATCCTGATCTTCATAAGGGACGTCCGCACAACGCGCTGGTAGAAAAAAAGTCAAAATCTGGTGGTCGTAACAATAACGGTCGTATCACTACTCGTCACGTTGGTGGTGGTCACAAGCAAAAATACCGTGTTATTGACTTCAAACGAAACAAAGATGGTATTCCAGCAATCGTAGAGCGCCTGGAGTATGATCCAAATAGATCTGCAAACATTGCACTTTTGAAATATGCAGATGGTGAGCGTCGTTACATTATTGCCCCTAAGGGTGTTCAAGCTAACGATGAAGTTCGGTCCGGTGATGATGCGCCAATCAAAGTAGGTAGTACTTTGCCTTTGCGTAACATCCCTGTGGGTAGTGTTATCCACTGTATCGAATTAAAGCCTGGTAAAGGTGCACAGTTGGCGAGAAGTGCTGGTACTTCTGCTCAGCTGGTTGCAAGGGAAGGAGCTTACGCAACACTTCGTCTTCGTTCGGGTGAGATGCGTAAGGTACTGGCTGAATGTAAAGCTACTTTGGGTGAAGTGTCCAATAGCGAACACAGCTTGCGACAACTCGGTAAAGCGGGTGCATCACGTTGGCGCGGCGTAAGGCCAACAGTGCGTGGTGTTGTTATGAACCCAGTTGACCACCCACATGGTGGTGGTGAAGGGCGAACCTCTGGCGGACGTCATCCTGTTACACCTTGGGGTGTTCCGACCAAAGGACATAAGACTCGCAAAAACAAACGTACTGATAAGATGATTATACGTCGTCGATCGGCTAAATAAGAGGATTAGGTTGTGCCACGTTCTTTAAAGAAAGGTCCATTCATTGACCTGCATTTATTGAAAAAGGTCGAAACCGCTTTGGAAAAAGGCGATAAGAAGCCGATAAAGACATGGTCTCGTAGATCGACTGTGTTTCCAGAGATGGTTGGGCTCACCATTGCAGTTCACAACGGTAAACAACATGTTCCTGTGTTCGTGACTGAAGATATGGTAGGTCACAAACTGGGTGAATTTGCGGCTACTCGTACCTATCGAGGTCACGCTGCAGACAAGAAAGCGAAACGGTAACTGAGGAGATTTTAAGATGGAAGTATCCGCTAAGTTGAGTGGTGCTCGGCTGTCTGCTCAGAAAGCGCGTCTTGTAGCAGACCAGGTTCGAGGCAAGGCAGTGGAAGAGGCTCTAAACATTTTGGCATTCAGCCCTCGCAAGGGCGCGGCCATTATGAAGAAGGTTCTGGAGTCTGCTATTGCAAACGCTGAGCATAATGAAGGTTTGGACGTTGATGAGTTGAAAGTTTCAACCGTTTTCGTTGATGAAGGTCCTACGATGAAACGCATCATGCCACGAGCAAAGGGCAGAGCGGACCGAATTCTCAAACGTACATGCCATATTACGGTTAAAGTAGCCGAAAAATAGGAGATGCTCAGATGGGTCAGAAAGTTCATCCTGTAGGTATCAGACTGGGCGTCATCAAAGACCATAACTCGGTTTGGTATGCAGAGAAAGAAAACTATTCTCGTAACCTTTTAAATGATATTGAGGTTCGTGAATTTTTAACTAAGGAGCTTGAAAAAGCTTCAGTTAGCAAAATTATTATCGAAAGACCTGCGCAAAATGCGCGAATTACCATTCATACCGCTCGTCCGGGTATCGTAATTGGTAAAAAAGGTGAAGATGTCGATAAGCTGAGAAAGAAAATCAGTGACATGATGGGCGTTCCTGTTCATATCAATATTGAAGAGGTTCGTAAACCAGACTTGGATGCCAAACTGGTTGCTGCAAGCGTTGCAAGCCAACTGGAGCGTCGTGTGATGTTCCGTCGTGCAATGAAACGTGCAGTACAGAACGCGATCCGTCAGGGCGCAAAAGGTATCAAGATCCAGGTAGGTGGTCGTTTGGGTGGTGCGGAGATCGCACGAACTGAATGGTACCGCGAAGGTCGTGTACCGCTTCATACTTTGCGTGCAGATATTGATTACTCTACGCACGAAGCATTAACGACTTACGGGATTATTGGTGTAAAAGTTTGGATCTTTAAGGGTGAAATTCTTGGCGGCATGGATCAAGTTCGTGCTGAAAAGAGTGCATCCAAGAAGAAAAGTTCTAAGTAAGGGGCACTATCATGTTGCAGCCTAAACGTACAAAATTCAGAAAAGTACAAAAAGGCCGAAACCGTGGTTTAGCATTGCGCGGTAGCAAAGTTAGCTTTGGTGAATTCGGTCTTAAAGCGACTGAGCGAGGACGTATTACTTCACGTCAAATTGAGGCAGCTCGTCGTACGATGACTCGTCGAATCAAACGGGGTGGTAAAATCTGGATCCGTATTTTCCCAGACAAGCCAATTACGCAAAAGCCTCTGGAAGTTCGACAAGGTAAAGGTAAAGGTTCAGTTGAGTACTGGGTAGCCCAGATTCAACCAGGCCGAGTGCTCTACGAGATGGAAGGTGTTTCTGAAGAAGTAGCAAGAGAAGCCTTCGCATTGGCAGCAGCGAAATTGCCTGTCTCTACAACGTTTGTAACGAGGACGGTGATGTAATGAAAGCGACAGAACTACGGGAAAAATCAGTAGAAGAGCTCAACAAAGTGTTGTTGGATCTGTTGAAAGACCAGTTCAATTTTCGTATGAAAAAGTCTTCTGGTCAGCTCAACCAATCTCACGTGTTGGGTCAGGTCAAGCGTGACATCGCTCGAGTAAAAACTGTATTGACGGAAAAAGTAGGTAAATAACGATGACTGAAGCTGCTAATAATGCTCGTATTCTGAGCGGCAAGGTCGTGAGCAACAAAATGGACAAGTCCATTACTGTGCTCATCGAGCGACGCGTTAAACACCCTATCTACGGGAAATACGTAAAACGCTCTACGCGACTGCATGCTCATGATGAGAACAATGAGTGCAATATCGGTGATATGGTGACCATACGTGAGTCACGCCCGATTTCTAAAACTAAAACGTGGATGCTGGTCAACATTGACGAGCGTGCATCTAAAGTGTAACCACCCAGAGATGGGTCTGTCGTAAAGACTACGTGGATAGTAATTGGAGATAAGCCATGATTCAGACTCAAACCATGCTTGACGTCGCGGATAACAGCGGTGCTCGCCGAGTCATGTGCATCAAAGTCCTGGGTGGATCACATCGACGCTACGCGAATATTGGCGATATTATTAAAGTAACCGTTAAGGAAGCAATTCCTCGCGGTAAGGTTAAGAAAGGTCAAGTTCTGAACGCAGTAGTGGTCCGTACCCGTAAAGGTGTACGACGCGCAGATGGGTCGCTCATCCGATTTGATGGTAACGCCGCAGTTCTTTTGAACACGCAGCAAGCGCCAATTGGTACCCGAATTTTCGGACCAGTTACGCGTGAACTTCGAAGCGATAAGTTTATGAAAATCATCTCATTGGCACCAGAAGTGCTGTAAGGAAGTGAGGCCCGTAATGAAAAAGTTAAAGCGTGATGATGAAGTGATCATCATTGCAGGTAAAGACAAGGGTAAGCGTGGTAAGATTACCCGTGTTTTATCTGATGGTCGCCTTGTTGTATCCGGTATCAACATGATCAAGCGTCATACCAAGCCTAACCCAATGCTTGGTACACCTGGTGGAATCGTTGAAAAAGAAGCGCCGATTCAGCACTCTAATGTTGCGATTTTCAACGCAGCAAAAGGCAAGGCAGATCGGGTTGGTTTCAAAGTACTGGAAGATGGCACGAAAGTTCGTGTTTTCAAATCCGACAACGAAGCTATCGACAGCTGATTTATATAGGTGAAGACGATGGCAAGAATGAAAGAGTTTTACAAATCTGATGTTATTCCAGCTCTTCAGAAAGAGTTTGGATACAAAAACATTATGCAAGTGCCCAAGATTGAGAAAATTACGCTCAACATGGGTGTTGGTGAGGCATTAGGCGATAAAAAGCAACTGGAATTCGCTGTTGCGGATTTGGAAAAGCTGGCCGGTCAAAAGGCAGTTATTACCAAAGCGCGCAAGTCAGTAGCCGGATTCAAGGTTCGTGAAGGTTTTCCAATCGGTTGTAAGGTTACCCTTCGTGGTGACCGTATGTGGGAATTCTTCGAGCGTTTGGTTGATATCGCTATCCCTCGTGTACGAGATTTTCGTGGATTGAATCCAAAGTCCTTTGACGGCCGTGGTAATTACAGCATGGGTGTTAAGGAACAGATCATTTTCCCTGAGATCGAGTACGATAAAGTGGATAAATTGCGTGGTCTGGACATTACCCTGACAACATCTGCAAGTACAGATGATGAAGGTCGTGCCCTGTTGCGTGCATTCAATTTCCCGTTCAAGAAATAAGGTTGCGATATCATGGCCAAGCAAAGCATGAGACAGCGTGAACTGAAGCGCGAAAAAACTGTAGCAAAGTATGCTGAAAAGCGTGCAGCTCTGAAAGAAGCGGTAAAAAATCCTGCTCTTTCCGAGGATGAGCGTTGGGAAGCCCAGCAACAGCTGCAAAAACTGCCACGTAATGCCAATCCTGTGCGATTGCGCAAGCGTTGTCAGGTAACTGGTCGTCCGCACGGCGTATTCAGAAAGTTCAAGCTTTCACGAATCAAGTTACGTGAATACGGAATGATTGGAGATGTGCCAGGCCTTAAGAAAGCATCCTGGTAAGCGTTGTTGGTAAGCGGTCAAGCGCGCTGCACAACTAAAATGATTTAGGAGTCTCACTCAGATGAGTATGCAAGATACATTAGCGGATATGTTTACTCGTATTCGTAATGCACAGATGGCGGAAAAAGCATCCGTAGCGATGCCGTCATCAAAAATGAAGCTTTCGGTAGCTGAAGTGCTGAAACAGGAAGGTTACATTACTGATTTTTCTGTATCAGATGAGGCCAAGCCTCAGTTGGCTATCGAGCTGAAATATTTCGAAGGTAAGCCGGTAATCGAAGAGATCAAGCGGGTTAGCCGTCCTGGTTTGCGTCAATATAAAGCTACAGGTGAATTACCTTCAGTGGCCGGTGGGTTAGGAATTGCAATTGTTTCTACCTCTAAAGGCGTCATGACAGACCGCGCTGCACGGCAAGCTGGTGTAGGCGGTGAAGTAATTTGCACCGTATTCTAGGAGTGAAATATGTCTAGGGTTGCTAATAGTCCTGTCGTGCTGCCATCTGGTGTTGAGATTAAGTTGCAGGGTCAGGAAATTAATGTAAAAGGGAGCAAAGGCTCTCTGGCTATGACCGTTCATAGTGCTGTTGAAGTTAAGCAAGAAGAAAATGCGTTGACCTTTGCCGCTCGTGATGGTGGTAAACAATCGCGTGCTTTGGCGGGTACTACCCGTGCTTTGGTAAACAATATGGTTACTGGTGTTTCTCAGGGTTTTGAGAAGAAGCTCCAGTTGATCGGTGTTGGTTACCGTGCTCAAGCTCAGGGAAATAAACTGAACTTGACACTTGGCTTTTCTCACCCCGTTGTTTATGAACTGGCGGCGGGATTGTCTGTAGAAACTCCTTCACAGACTGAAGTGGTTATTAAGGGCGTTGATAAGCAGGCTGTTGGTCAGGCTGCTGCGGAAATCCGCGCTTTCCGTCCACCTGAGCCTTACAAAGGTAAGGGTGTTCGTTACGCGGATGAAAACGTACGTCGTAAAGAAGCTAAGAAGAAGTAGGGTAGGAAGATGAACGTTAAGAAGCAAGCAAGATTGCGTCGGGCTCGTACTACCCGACATAAAATTAAAGAGTTGGGGGTAACGCGTCTGTGTATCCACAGGACACCTCGACACATGTACGCTCAAATCATTTCCGCAGACGGTGCTAAGATTCTGGCTTCAGCATCTACTTTGGATAAAGATTTGCGTAGTGATAAATCCGGCAATGTTGATGCAGCGACACAGGTTGGTAAAGCAATCGCAGAAAAAGCATCTGCCGCTGGAATTACTGAAGTTGCGTTTGATCGGTCCGGTTTCCGGTACCACGGTCGTGTTAAGGCGTTAGCAGACGCTGCACGTGAGAACGGCCTGAAATTCTAAGAGGTGAGACATGAGTGTTATAGAGCAAAAAGCACCTGAGCTTCAGGAAAAACTCGTACAAGTTAATCGTGTAGCGAAAGTTGTTAAAGGTGGTCGTATTTTTGGCTTTACTGCATTGACGGTAGTTGGTGATGGTAATGGTCGAGTAGGCTTCGGTCGTGGTAAAGCTCGCGAAGTTCCAGTTGCAATACAAAAAGCGATGGATTCTGCTAAAAAGAATATGATCGACGTTTCCCTGAAGGGAACAACTCTGCAATATCCGATCAAAGCGCGTCACGGTGCATCTAGAGTTTTCATGCAGCCGGCATCTGAAGGTACCGGTATTATTGCTGGTGGTGCAATGCGTGCGGTATTGGAAGTGGCTGGTGTGCAGAACGTATTGGCAAAATGCTATGGTTCTACTAATCCGGTAAACGTTGTTCGAGCGACTTTTGAAGGTTTGAAGCAAATGGCTTCACCGGATGCCATTGCTGCCAAGCGTGGTAAGTCGCTGGAAGATATTACGGAGTAATGTATCATGGCAGAGACTAAAAAGATTAAGGTCACCCTGTACCGTAGTACAATCGGTCGGCTCCCTAACCACAAAGCGTGTGTTAAGGGCTTGGGTTTGCGAAAAATTGGTCACACTGTAGAAGTAATCGACACTCCAGAAGTGCGCGGGATGATCAATAAAGTTAATTACATGGTTAGAGTAGAAGGTGAATAAGATGAAGTTAAACTCTTTAAGCCCTGCTCCCGGATCGAAGAAAGCGCCGAAACGCTTGGGCCGTGGTATCGGTAGCGGTTTGGGTAAGACTGGTGGTCGTGGTCACAAAGGTTTGAAGTCTCGATCTGGTGGTTCTGTTAAGCCAGGTTTCGAGGGTGGTCAACAGCCATTGCAGCGTCGTCTGCCCAAGTTCGGCTTCAGCTCGCGTGTTGGCCGTTACTATGCAGAAGTACGTTTGAACGAACTGGAAAAAACAGCAGGTGATGTTGTTGATCTAGACGCACTGAAAGCTGCGAATATCATCCGAAAGGATGTTAAGGTAGTTAAGGTTATTAAATCAGGCGAGATCAAAACGGCAATCACAGTGAAAGGCCTTAGAGTAACTAAAGGTGCTCTGGCCGCAATAAACGAAGCCGGTGGCAAAGTAGAGGACTAAATGTCAAAAGCATCACTACCGTCGTCTGCAAATAAGGGATTTGCAGAGCTCAAGTCTAGACTTTGGTTTGTTTTTTTAGCAATCGTAGTGTATAGAATCGGTGCTCATATTCCGGTCCCTGGGATTAACCCAGAACGGCTTGCTGCACTATTTGAGCAAAATCAGGGGACTATATTGAGTTTGTTCAATATGTTTTCTGGTGGGGCGCTGGAACGAATGAGTATCTTTGCTCTTGGTATCATGCCCTATATTTCTGCATCGATTATTATGCAATTGATGACGGTAGTGAGTCCGCATCTGGAACAGCTCAAAAAGGAAGGTGAGTCCGGGCGTCGTAAAATCAGTCAGTACACCCGTTACGGTACGGTTGTGCTGGCAACGATTCAGGCAACGGGTATGTCTGTTGGTTTGGCGTCACAGCAAGTGACGTTCAATGACAGTCTCAGCTTTTACTTTGTAGCTGTTATTACATTTGTTTGTGGAGCCGTATTCTTGATGTGGCTTGGTGAGCAAATTACAGAGCGCGGCATTGGCAATGGTATCTCGTTGCTCATTTTCGCAGGGATTGTTGCGGGGTTGCCCGGAGCTTTCGGGCAATCATTCGAACAGGCTCGGCAGGGTGAGATTAATATTTTGGCCCTTCTGGCTATAGGTGTATTAGCGGTATTGGTCGTCGGATTTGTGGTGTTCATGGAACGTGGGCAACGCCGGATCACGATTAACTATGCCAAGCGGCAGCAGGGGCGTAAGGTTTACGCTCAGCAGTCAAGCCACCTGCCTTTAAAAGTAAACATGGCAGGGGTAATACCGCCCATTTTTGCTTCGAGTATATTGTTATTCCCTGCGTCCTTAGGCCAGTGGTTTGGTCAAGGTGAAGGAATGCAATGGCTTGCCGATATTTCGCAGGCTTTAGCTCCGAGTCAGCCTCTGTATATTTTGTTGTTCGCGATAGCAGTAGTGTTTTTCTGTTTCTTCTATACGGCGTTAATGTATAACCCAAAAGAAGTGGCAGATAATCTGAAAAAGTCTGGCGCATTTGTCCCAGGAATCAGACCTGGCGAAAATACAGCGAAATATATCGATGGTGTTTTGACTCGGTTGACATTATTCGGTGCAGCTTACATCACTGCGGTGTCGTTGATGCCTCAGTTTATGGTGGTTGCTTGGAACGTTCCGTTTTATTTTGGCGGAACCTCTTTGTTAATTGTGGTCGTGGTTGTCATGGATTTCATGGCTCAGGTCCAATCACATTTGATGTCTCATCAGTACGAATCGCTGATGAAAAAATCAAATCTGAAAAATTACGGTCGCAGCGGTGCGTTGCGATAGTTTGATCAAGTGTGGAGTGTGATATGAAAGTTCGCGCGTCTGTCAAAAAAATGTGCAGAAATTGTAAAGTAATTCGTCGCAATGGCTCTGTAAGAGTTATTTGCAAAGAACCTCGCCATAAGCAACGTCAAGGCTAATTATTAAATTAACTTTGAATTAGCATTTAATAGCGCTTGATTTCTTGTAAATCAAGCGCTATTATTTTGCGCCCTTTATTGGCGGAAAACTCAATCAGCAAAGCATGTAATGCGGAGTAAAATAGCATGGCGCGTATAGCCGGTGTAAATATACCCGATAATAAACATGCTGTAGTTTCTTTAACCTACATCTATGGTGTGGGCAAAACAACTGCAGCAAAGCTTTGCGATGCGACTGGTTTGAATCCTACGACTAAAGTTAAAGATTTAACTGAGGAACAGCTGGATTCACTTCGTACAGAAGTATCTAAGATTTCTGTTGAAGGCGATTTGCGTCGTGAAGTACAGATGAATATTAAGCGGTTGAAAGACCTTGGTTGTTTTCGTGGTATTCGTCATCGTCACAGCTTGCCCGTTCGTGGCCAGCGTTCGAAGACGAATGCGAGAACTCGAAAAGGTCCACGTAAACCAATTAAGAGATAAGATAGGAAACGAGAATGGCTAAGCCAGGTACACGTACCCGTAAGAAGGTGAAAAAGACGGTTGTTGATGGCGTTGCGCACATCCACGCTTCGTTTAACAACACCATTGTGACTATCACAGATCGCCAAGGTAATGCTCTGAGTTGGGCAACTGCAGGTGGTTCTGGTTTTAGAGGGTCGCGGAAGAGTACACCTTTTGCTGCGCAGGTAGCAGCTGAAAGAGCCGGTAATGCGGCTGCTGAATACGGCCTTAAAAACCTGGATGTATTGGTTAAGGGGCCTGGGCCAGGTAGAGAATCTGCAGTGCGTGCACTGAACGCATGTGGATACAAAATCACGAACATCACAGATGTGACGCCGATCCCGCATAACGGATGCCGTCCACCTAAGAAACGTCGTGTATAAGGAGACAGTGATAGATGGCTCGATATATTGGACCAAAGTGTAAACTGTCTCGTCGAGAAGGGACAGATCTTTTCTTGAAAAGTGGAGCTCGTGCTCTAGACTCGAAATGTAACCTTGAAAGCGCACCAGGACAGCACGGTGCTCGTCGTGGTCGACTGTCTGACTATGGTCTGCAGTTGCGCGAGAAGCAAAAAGTGCGTCGTTTGTATGGCGTTCTCGAAAAGCAATTCCGCGGTTACTACAAAGAGGCTGCAAGACGTAAAGGTGCGACGGGTGAAAACCTGCTGCAATTGTTGGAAGCTCGTCTGGATAATGTTGTTTATCGCATGGGCTTTGGATCAACAAGAGCAGAAGCTCGCCAACTGGTTTCGCACAAAGCGATTCTGGTTAATGATCAAGTAGTGAATATTGCGTCATTCCACGTTAGACCGGGTGACGTTGTTTCAGTGCGCGAAAAAGCAAAGAATCAGTTACGAGTAGCTAACGCGCTCGAGCTGTCTTCAAATAGAGCACCAATCGATTGGGTTGAAGTTGATAGCAACAAAAAAGCGGGAACGTTTAAAGCCGTTCCAGAGCGTAGTGAGTTGCCTTCAGATATCAACGAAAATCTGATTGTTGAGCTTTACTCCAAATAAGTAATTACGTAAATAAAGAGAGCGTAGGGGCGACTAATGCAGCGTTCAGTGAATGAGTTTTTAAATCCTCGTAATATTGATGTGCAAGACATAAGCACAACCAATGCTAAAGTTACATTGGAACCTCTAGAACGGGGCTTCGGTCACACCCTTGGTAGCGCTCTTCGTCGAATTTTGCTGTCATCCATGCCTGGTTGTGCAGTGGTTGAGGCGGAAATCGACGGCGTATTGCACGAGTACAGCGCTATTGAAGGTGTCCAGGAAGATGTAATTGAAATTCTGTTAAACCTTAAAGGTTTGGCAATCAAGATGCACAGTCGTGATGAAGCTGTATTGACGTTGAAGAAGCAGGGCGCAGGTCCCGTTACAGCGGCAGACATTCAGCTGGATCACGATGTGGAGATTGTAAATCCGGATCACGTGATATGCCATGTTAGTGGTGCTAACGGTGTGAATATGAAGTTGAAGGTTGCGCGGGGGCGTGGTTACGAGCCTTCTGATCAGCGTCAATCTTCAGATGATGAAACCCGTGCAATCGGTAAATTACAGTTAGATGCGTCGTTCAGTCCAGTGCGTCGAGTTTCCTACTCAGTAGAAAACGCGCGTGTTGAGCAGCGAACTGACCTCGATAAACTGGTAATTGATATCGAAACCAATGGCACAATCGATCCGGAAGAATCAATCAAGCGTGCAGCGACTATTCTGCAGCAACAATTAGCCGTGTTTGTTGACTTCGATAATGAGAAAGAGCCCGAAGCAGTTGAAGAAGAGGAAGAAGTTGATCCAATCCTCCTGCGTCCGGTTGATGATCTGGAGTTAACGGTCCGTTCTGCTAATTGTCTTAAAGCAGAGAATATCTATTACATCGGTGACCTGATTCAGCGTACTGAAGTTGAGCTACTGAAAACCCCTAACCTGGGTAAAAAGTCACTCACCGAGATTAAAGATGTTTTGGCATCTCGTGGCTTGTCGTTGGGTATGCGCCTGGAAAATTGGCCTCCCGCGAGCCTGAAAGGTGATGATCGAGTGTTGGGCGGTTAAGCTCAGGTTTTAAAGATAAAGGATCAAGAAAATGCGTCATCGTAAAAGTGGTCGAAAATTCAACCGTACGAGTTCGCATCGTCAAGCGATGTTTCGCAATATGACAGCGTCTCTGGTTGAGCATGAACTGATTAAAACAACTTTGCCCAAAGCAAAAGAGTTGCGCCGCGTAGCGGAGCCTCTGATTACTCTGGCAAAGAACGACAGCGTTGCGAACCGCCGTTTGGCATTTGCGCGTATTGGCGATAAAGATGCGGTTGCTAAGTTATTTGCTGAGCTTGGCCCGCGTTATAAAACCCGTCCAGGTGGCTATCTGCGTGTTCTGAAGTGTGGCTTCAGAGCAGGCGACAACGCGCCAATGGCTTACGTGGAATTGGTTGATCGTCCTGTTGTTGAAGTTGAGTCTGACGAAGACTAAAACTCAAGATCAGAAAAAAAGCCCGGTTTCGACCGCAATGCTGTTCACTTAAGCATTTGATGTTGAACGGGGCTTAATAGAAAATCCGATGATGCTTCCATCATCGGATTTTTTTATGGATTTTCAACAAGACCTACTCGACCTCAGCAATCTCTTTAACTTCTCTGACGTAAGCTCTTTTACGCAAAACATTCCCATCGAATGGGTAGAGTCTGCTCTGCGATTGAGCGCTTCCGCAACAATTAGAAGGCGTCGATTGCCATCAGATCAAGTGCTCTGGCTTGTCTTAGGCATGGCAATGTTTCGAAATGAACCAGTGCACGAAGTGGCTAGACGTTTAAATGTTTGTGCGCAAGGATTAGCCTCTGACAACCTGCTCGCTCGAAGCGGTGTTACCAATGCCAGGAAGCGGCTGGGTTCTGAACCCGTTGAATGGTTATTTCGACAAACTGGAACACACTGGGGACATGAACGCTACCCAGAAGACGAATGGAATGGTTTGAGAGTAATGGCGGTAGATGGGGCACTATTTCGCACACAAGATACGCCTGAACTTAGAGAGCACTTCGGCTCGGGCAATACCTCATCTAAACGGCAAACTCCCTTTCCCATGCTGAGGCTTGTTGCCCTAATGAATGTGCGCTCTCACATCATGATTGACGCTCAAATCAGCCCCTATCGTCGAGGTGAAATTCCTCTTGCTGAGAGTTTCTTGTCAAGCATCCCAGATAACTCTGTTACTTTGTTTGATAAAGGCTTTTGGAGCGCAAATCTAATGTTAACACTCACTCAACAAGATGTTGACCGTCATTGGATGATACCCGAACGGAAAGGGCTTGTGCATGAAGTTATTAAAACCTACAGCGATGGTGATGAGCTTATTCAAATGAAGGTGTCTCCACAAGCTAGGAAAAAGAATCCTGACTTACCTGAAACATGGCAAGTGCGAAGAGTAACGTACCAGATAAAATCTGGTACTAAATCTGTGATGACATCTTTACCTGTCGAGAGATTTAGCGCTGCCCAAGTCTCAGAGCTGTACAAAGAACGATGGGAAATTGAACTTGGATTCAGGGATATCAAAAGTGCGATGCAAAATAACGCCATTACATTGCGAAGCAAGAAAACCGACCTAGTATACCAAGAGCTCTGGGGGTTACTATTGTGCTACAACATTATTAGGCGAGAAGCCTCAATGGCCGCAGTGAGTTTTGATCGCGTTCCATCTGAAATACGCTTCAAGCCTGTCTGTGATTATATTGCAGTACAATTAATTGTGATGGCTGCCGCCAATCCGATATCTGGAACAGGTAGACGTTTGTCAGAACTGAGGTCTGGAATTGGAAGCTTGTTTTTAGAGAGGCGTCCGAGGCCAACAACTCCTCGGACAGTGAAGATATCAAAAACCCGATATCCAGTGGATCGCTATGCAGCACCTCTTAAGTGAACAGCATTGCGGTTTCGACCGGGCTTTTTTATTTCAACTAAAATTTAATATTCCCCTTTTAATGCGCGCGTCAAGGGGGCGATAAGACTTCATAGTAAAGGTTTTAAATATTTTCCAGTGAAGGACTTTTCGTTTTTTGAAACCTCTTCTGGCGTACCTTCCGCAATTATTTCTCCCCCTCTGTGACCGCCCTCCGGCCCTAAGTCCACAATCCAGTCTGCTGTTTTGATTACATCAAGATTATGTTCAATTACAACAACGGTGTTTCCCTGCTCTTTAAGTTTTACCAAAACGTCCAGTAATTTCTGTATATCAAAAAAGTGTAACCCGGTAGTGGGTTCATCTAGTATGTACAGTGTCTTCCCGGTCGCTCGCTTGGATAATTCTTTTGCCAGCTTGACCCGTTGAGCTTCCCCTCCAGATAGCGTAACTGCATTCTGCCCCAGGGTTAGGTAAGATAATCCAACATCAATTAGTGTTTGTAATTTCTTCGCCAGAAATGGAACGGCATCAAAAAACATTCTTGCGTCTTCAACTGTCATTTCCAGGACTTCGTGAATGTTTTTTCCCTTGTATGTTATATCAAGGGTTTCTCGGTTGTATCGTTTACCTTTGCACTCATCACAAGGTACGAAAATATCCGGTAAAAAATGCATTTCAACCTTGATGAGTCCGTCCCCCTGACAGGCCTCACACCTTCCACCTTTGACATTAAAGCTGAATCGGCCAGCTTTATACCCCCTTGAGCGCGCTTCTTGCGTTGCCGCGAAAAGGTCGCGGATTGGCGTGAACAGGCCTGTGTAAGTCGCAGGATTGGAGCGTGGTGTGCGTCCGATCGGGCTTTGGTCAATATCAATCACTTTATCAAAGTGTTCCAGACCGGAGATTTTGGAGTAGCTGTCATGGGATAGTGTAGTTGCTCCATTCAATCTGGAAGCAGCCACAGGATACAGGGTGCGGTTAATTAGTGTGGATTTACCGGACCCGGAAACGCCCGTAATACAGGTTAACAAACCTGCCGGAATTTTTAGTGTGACGTTTTTTAAGTTGTTTCCACTTGCGCCTTCAATTATCAGTTGTTTTTTAAGATCGGGTGGTATGCGCTCGGAAGGTGTGCTGATAGTTTTGCGCCCTGAGAGGTAATCTCCTGTAATTGAATCTTTGCAGGACATGATTTGCTCTGGCCTGCCTGCAGCGATTATTTCCCCTCCATGCACACCTGCTCCCGGACCAATATCAATTACATAATCTGCCGCACGAATTGCGTCTTCGTCGTGTTCAACAACGATTACGGTATTTCCAAGATCTCTGAGGTGGGTCAACGTTGCCAATAATCGATCATTATCGCGCTGGTGTAATCCTATGGAGGGCTCATCCAGTATGTACATCACGCCGACCAATCCTGCACCGATTTGACTGGCCAGGCGGATTCTTTGCGCTTCCCCTCCCGACAGGGTATCGGCGCTTCGATTTAGTGTTAAATAGTCCAATCCTACGTTGACCAGAAACTGTAGTCGCTGAGTGATTTCTTTCAGAATCTTTTCCGCAATTTCTCCTTTTCTGCCTTCAAGTTCGAGGTTGTCGAAATATTGAAGTGCGTCACCAACAGATAGTTTAATAATATCCGGTAGTGTTTCCGCATGGATGAATACGTTGCGGGCTGATTCTTTAAGACGAGAGCCTCCGCAAGATGTACAGGGTTTGCTGGTCAGTAGTTTGGCCAATTCTTCACGAACAGATTGTGAGTCTGTTTCCCGGTATCGTCTTTCCAGGTTTGGTAAAACACCTTC
Organism: Oleiphilus messinensis; assembly: GCF_002162375.1. Lineage (GTDB taxonomy): Bacteria > Pseudomonadota > Gammaproteobacteria > Pseudomonadales > Oleiphilaceae > Oleiphilus > Oleiphilus messinensis. The sequence goes on from NZ_CP021425.1 coordinate 762,952, forward strand.
AAAAGGGTGTGACCTCTGGATTGTGTCACCACGAGTATTGACGTAATTAAACGGTATTGGCTCTTTGCCACTGCCCTGAAGTATGGTGTTCTGAAATTTTGGGCTCAGGCTCCCGAAAGGTTGGTTTATATCTTCCTCGTAGTGCTCTGCCAGGCTGACCAGCATTTGGTAGTAATAGACTGTTCGTCTGTCCCAGCCGCGAATCGCGCCTTCACCCAGAGTGAGTTCATTATTTTGCACGATCTTTTCTGGATCGAAGAACTGTCTCAGGCCAATACCGTCACAATCCGGACAAGCCCCTGCTGGATTGTTGAAGGAGAATGTGCGGGGTTCGAGCTCACTGATTGCATAGCCGCAATGGGGGCAAGAAAACTTGGAAGAAAATATATGTTCATCACCCTCTCCATCCATGGGGGCAATAATCGCAATGCCTTCCGATAAATCCAGGCAGGTTTCGAATGATTCGGCAAGGCGCTGTTTCAATTCATCTTTGACCTTGAAACGATCCACGACTACTTCAATTGTGTGCTTTTTATTTTTTTCCAGTTTTGGCACGTCATCAAGATCACAGACAATTCCGTCAATCCGGGCGCGCAGAAAACCTTGAGAACGCAATTGCTCAAACAGGTGTATATGTTCACCTTTTCGTGCCTTGATTACCGGTGCGAGCATCATGAGTTTTTGCCCTTCTTCCTGAGCAAGCACATGGTCGACCATTTGACTGACCGTTTGTGCTGACAAGGAAATTTGATGTGTTGGGCATCGTGGTTCACCTGTTCGGGCGAATAGCAGCCGAAGATAGTCGTAAATTTCTGTGATTGTACCCACTGTGGAGCGAGGGTTGTGGGAGGTGGACTTTTGCTCAATTGAAATAGCTGGGGACAACCCCTCAATATGGTCAACCTCGGGTTTTTCCATCATCGATAGAAACTGTCGAGCATAGGTTGATAACGACTCTACATAACGTCTTTGCCCCTCGGCATAGAGCGTATCAAATGCCAGGGAGGATTTTCCCGAGCCGGATAACCCGGTAATAACGATAAGTTTATCTCGGGGAATATCAAGGTCGATGTTCTTCAGGTTGTGGGTCCGAGCGCCTCTTACCGTAATATTTTCCATTCAGTAAACCCTACTAAAGCTGAATTTAAATTGTTCGCTGATGCCATTATCCAGTTAATTTTGGATATGTTGCCCTGAATGGGCAAACATATGATGATATATCCAGTGTTTTGATTCTGGAAGTACCCGGTAAAAAATTTCCGTTCAATTTTCCATATCGGGCAAGACATTTGATAGAATGCGCGATCTGCAGGCGACTTGTCATTGAGTCAATGGTCAAGGCTACCACAAAATGAATAGGTAAAGTGGAATTGTAATGACAGGATTTGAAAAGCGATCGGTTCTGGCCCTGGCGACTTTATATTCGATGCGAATGCTCGGGTTGTTCATGATCTTGCCCGTCTTTGTCTTGACGGCCAACAACCTGGAAGGGGCAACGCCAGTGTTGATTGGTTTAGCGATGGGGGCGTATGGTTTAAGTCAAGCGTTGCTGCAAATACCCTTCGGCATGCTTTCTGATTATTTTGGTCGCAAAAAACTTTTGATTCTTGGGTTGATTCTTTTTGCTGTGGGGAGCGTCATTGCGGCCCTTTCTGAGTCAATTTATGGTGTTTTGCTGGGGCGTATTCTGCAGGGGGCAGGTGCAATAGCAAGTGTGTTAATGGCACTTTTAAGTGATCTCACACTGGAGGAAAATCGAACCAAGGCTATGGCTGTCGTCGGGATGTCGATCGGAATATCCTTTTCCGTTGCTCTGGTGGTGGGGCCGTTGGTAGCATCCTATGCCGGCTTGTCCGGTATTTTTTGGTTAACGTCTATCTTTGCCCTGATCGGCATCTGTTTGGTTATCTGGGTTGTTCCGACCCCGGTGAAGAGAACCCAGCACCTGGATACCCGACCGCTCTCAAGTCAAATTGCAGCGATTGTTCGTGATCGAGAGTTGGTGAGGCTGGATATCGGCATATTCGTCTTACACGGGATTTTGACGGCTTTGTTCCTCGCTATTCCTCTGGTGTTTGTAAATGAAGCGGGTATACCTAAAGAGGATCACTGGTGGATTTACCTTTCGGTGATGGGAACATCGTTTTTTGCGATGGTGCCATTCATCGTGATCGCCGAGAAGTTTCGACGTATGAAGCCGGTTTTTGTGGGTGCGATTAGTGTGTTACTTGTCGCGTTGCTGAGCTTGAGTTACTTTCATGGCGCACTGGTGCAAGTATGGTGGGGGCTGTTTTTCTTTTTCATGGCTTTCAATTTGCTTGAGGCTTCCTTACCTTCGTTGATTAGCAAACGCTCCCCAGCGGGTGGTAAAGGTACTGCCATGGGGGTTTATTCAACTTGTCAATTTATGGGTGCATTTGTTGGTGGCACCGTTGGTGGTTTGGGATTGGCAGAGTGGGGGCCGGATGCAGTGATTCTGGGCTGCGTCCTGCTGGGATTGGTATGGCTGTATTTTGCATTCACGATGTCATCGCCTGGCTATTCGACCAGTATGATGATTAAATGGCATTTTAAGCTCGATGAAGAGTCTGCTCAAAAAGTCTCAGACAGGCTGTCTAATATTGCCGGTGTAGAAGATGTTGTTGTGATCATCCAGGAGCAGGCGGCTTATCTCAAAGTAGATAAACAGCATCTGGATGAAGATGCGCTACAATTTTACCGCGAAAAAAGTAATCAGGATTGGTATTGCGCTCCAGCTAATAGTTGAGCGAATCGTTAAATAGTTGGGTACAAACGGTAATAACAAGGACGTGAATACCCTAGTAACAGGAGTCCGAAATGGCACGAGGCATTAATAAAGTAATTTTAATTGGTAATCTGGGTAACGACCCTGATACCCGATATACGCCACAGGGATCGGCGATCACCAATTTGAGCATTGCAACGGATGAGAGCTACAAAGACCGGCAGACGGGGCAAATGGTGCCAAAAACGGAATGGCACCGCATCGTGTTGTTTAACCGTTTGGCGGAGATAGCGAAAGAATATTTGCGCAAGGGCTCCAAGGTTTATATCGAAGGTCGTCTACAGACGCGCAAATGGCAGGATCAGAACGGGCAGGACCGATACACTACCGAGATCGTCGGAAACGAGCTACAAATGCTGGATAGCCGTGCCGGTGGCGGTGGTGGCGGTTATGAGGCCGATAACTACGGTGGTCAGGCCGATTATGGCAATCAAGGTGGCGGGTACAGTAATCCACCGCCGCAACAACAACCCCCTGCACAAAAGAATTACGGCGGACAAGGGGCTGGAGTGAATCCTGGCTATGGACAAGCAAGCGGTGCCGGCCAATACGGCGGGCAACAAAAACCAGCACCACAAGGGCAGGGTATGGGTCAAAAGCCATCTCCGTATGGTGCCGGGCAAGGCGCTCCAGGGAACAATCCAGGTTATGGTCAGCCGACGGGAATGCCTGAGCCGTTAGATGATCTGGATGATGATATCCCGTTCTAGGATTTACCTGAGGCAGTTAGTTGTCAGTTGAAGCCCCAATTTGCTGGGGCTTTTTCATTTCCGGTTGTATCAGATGCTCTGATTGCAACGCGCCTCCCCCGGTTTTATTTCATCACCTAATTTTCGTGTTCGTATTTGGCAACAATCTGTTACTGAACTATTCTGAGAGAACGATTTAACTCAGAATGGGGAGACTGTGCTCTGATCAAGCTCTTGCGTCGAAAGGCGGGCAATGCAGTCGTCGGGATCGAAATTCGAACTGACGGTATCGCTTTGGCAAAAGTGACCAAACAATCGGATGAGTCAGTGCTGCAGTATCACAATTTTAGACCTTGTAATGCCGCTGAGCGTGCTGAAACATTGTCACAGTTGGTTGCTGAGGCACAGTGTAACAATGCGCGTTGTCATCTCGTATTGCCCACCTCGAATTATCAAACATTCCAAGTTGAGAAGCCTGCGGTGGAGGAAGCCGAAATGGCGGAGGCTGTGCGCTGGAAACTTAATGATTTGATTGATTACCCAATCGATGATGCGGTGTCGGATGTGTTTGAATTCCCCAGTGACGCGGGACGTTCTCGTGGCAAGATGATTAATGTTGTCAGTGCCCGAAAAGTGGTTTTGACCGATCAGATCAAGCTGATACAGGATGCGGGCCTGGAGTTGCATTGCATTGATATTACGGAGTTGGCGCTGCGAAATATTTGTAACTTTTTTGTGGTGGATGAGCAAACTCTGGGATTTATGTATCTACGCCCGGGATTCGGGATCATCATTTTTGTTAAGGGCGATCATTTGTACCTCTCCCGAAAAATTGATGTCAACGAAGCTGCATTGAACAGCCCTGACACACAAGAGGCTGCACTGGGTCAGTTGTCTCTTGAAATTCAACGATCAATGGATTTTTTCGAAAGTCAGCTCGGACAGATTCCACCCAAACGACTGTTGCTGATTGGACCCGATGTCTCATTGCCCCTTGCGCAAATGCTGGATCCACTCCTGGGGGTAGCCGTTGACGATGCCAACTGGGATGAAGTGTTGGAAGAGCAGGATGCAGAAAACCTGTCCCGATTGGTGATGACGTTGCCTGCGGTTGGGGCGGCCTATCGCGAGCTAAGGGGAGAGTAGTGCAACAGGTCAATCTCTATACTGAGGCACTCAGACCGGTACGTTTGCTGGTTTCCCTGAATCAGGTTGTTGCAGGCGCCATCCTGACCGTTATTCTGTTGATTTTGTTAACGTTTGGTTTGCAACATCAGCAAGGGAAGGCACAAGCAAAACTTGCCAGTTTGCAGGGGCAAGTTTCACAACTTGAAGCAACGGTCGTTGAGTTGCGTGATCGGGCAGCAAGAATGGTTCGGGATGAACGCTTGGTCGCGACCAATGCAAAGTTGAAAGCTCGATTGCAAGAACGGACAGAGCTGATGGCGCTGATCGGTTTGAACCTGAATCGGAGCCAACAAGGTTTCTCGCAGCAGCTGGTGAGCCTGGCCCGGCAGGATATTTCCTCGCTTTGGCTGACTCGTTTGTACTTTGATTTGTTGCAGGATCAAATCCGTATAGAGGGGATCGCTGCAAATGCCGAGTCTGTGCCGCATTACCTTCAGCAACTCCGAAAGGAACCCGCGTTCATCGGTCATCACTTTGAGCTGTTTTCGCTTTTTCAGCAAAAGGATTCTGAGTTCCTCGCTTTTGTATTGGCGAGCCGACTTGGGACGGAGGCACCCTGATGCGTGAACGTTATTTGTACTGGGCAGAGCGGTTTTCGGCCATATCATTGCGGGAACGGATTATCGTCGCTGTTGCAACCTTGGTGGTTTTGTTGTTTGTCTGGGCTCAGTTTGTTTTTTTGCCTTTTGAAAAAGCACAAAAAAGGCTGCAAACACAAACTCGCAATACTTTGGATCAGCAAATTGCTTTGGCGGACGAATTGACTTTGCTTCAGGATAAAATCAATCAGGATCCGAATATTGCCTTGCGGAAACAGCAGCGACAATTGCAGCGCGCGCTCCTGGAGCAGCGTGAGCAGTTAGAAGCGAAGCTGGAGGGCTTGGTCGCCCCGGATCGAATGGTCGATTTGTTGCGCGAAGTGCTCTCCGATTTTGAGGGGGTGAAGCTGATGGCAATTAATAATTTACCCGCTAAACCCTTTCTGCTGGCTCAGGATACCAACGTACCGGAAAGCCCTTCGGATACCGCTGATGACGCAAATGAGCAGACATTGCTGTACCAACATGAGTTTGAAATGACACTGGAAGGCAGCTATTTCAGCGCGCTACGCTATCTGCAGCGCCTGGAGGAAATGAACGCGGGGTTAACCTGGTCCAGACTGGATTACAAAGTAATCCGTTACCCCGATGCATCAATTACCGTTAGAGTTCAGACATTGAGTCTGGATGAGAGGTGGATTGGTGTCTGATACCCTCTGTGCGTTCGAGAAAATGAAAATTCTGAGCCCTGTGGCCTGTCTCTGTGTGTTTGTCTCGATGCCTTTGATGGCGTCGGAGAAAATGCTGTGGCAAAACGAATATCTGAGTGATCCGACCCGGCCAATGCACTACAGCGCTGGCGGCCGGATTCAACCGGATTCAACTTGGGATCAATATGCGTTGAGTTCGATAGTGGTGGGTCCAGAGCGCCGACAGGCAGTCATTAACGGCAAACTATTGTCTTTGGGGGATCAGGTTAATGACGCCTTGGTCCTTGAAATTCAGCCTGATGCTGTAATTTTGACCCGGGGTAATGAGCGACATACATTGAAGTGGCGTACACCTGTCGTCATCAAAAAGAAGTAACGGTGAGGTTGTGACAGTATTTAAACTCCATTCAGAAATTCCATCGGGGCCGCGAAGTGCTATACGCTGCAGTGTTTCAAATATTTCACTGGTAGCCTGTTTATGTGCTTCAGTTCTGTTGTCCGGATGTGAATCGATACCGACCAGCCGTGCCCATGATTCGGACTCGGCACGGGAAATTGTGACGACCCTCGATCAGGCCATCAGTGAAACGGTGCAACCCGATCCTGAGCCAGTGCAACCCGATGATGCGGTTATGGCCGCACTCTTGCCTTCTATGTTAAGTGGCACGATCGCCACCCAAGTGCCGGAAATAGAAGATGAACGCTTTGACCTGGTGGCTAACAGTATGGATGCAGCCACCTTTTTCCGAAGCCTGGTAAGAGGAACGGACTACAATATTGTCGTTCATCCCCAGGTGAGCGGTATTATCGATCTGGAGCTTTCTCAAGTTACGGTTCCCGAGGTCATGGCAGTGGTCAAAGACCTTTACGGGTTTCACTATGAGCTGAAGGACAGAATGTACAAAGTCGTGCCCAATGGGCTGCGTACCGAGGTCTTTCAGATTAATTATCTCAACTTGAAACGTCGTGGTGATTCTGAAACCCAGGTCAGTGCAGGGCAGGTTTCGTCCGTTGAAACCTCGTCATCAAATTCGTCTTCAAATCAAAATACCCGAGAGACCATGGCAACGTCGAGCACCAGTATTTCGACGTCCACTGAATCGGATTTCTGGACCGAGTTACGGGAGACGGTTGAGGCCATTATCGGGGACGGTGAAAAACGTAAAGTCTTGACTACCCGCAGTGCTGGAATGTTAGTGGTGCGCGCTTTCCCGGATGAGTTGGAATCTGTACGAAATTATCTCGAACGAGCCGAGCTGATACTGCAGCGCCAGGTGATTCTTGAGGCAAAAATTCTCGAAGTCGAGCTGAGTGATGGTTACCAGCAGGGTATCAGCTGGAGTTCATTGGCGGAATACGGCAATGGTTACGCTAGCAATGGTGACCCGGAGAAGTATTTGTTTAGTCAATTGGGTTCAAAATCGATTGAAAACGTTGTGGCAGGGGGGGTCTTTGGTGCGACCCTGCAAATTAAGGACTTTTCTGCATTTATCGAGCTCCTGGGAACGCAGGGGAATGTTCAGGTACTTTCCAGCCCGCGTATTGCCACTGTTAACAATCAAAAAGCAGTGATCAAGGTGGGAACCGATGAATTCTTTGTAACCGATATTGAAATAAACGATAACACCAATACCAGCACTTCCCGGGAGTCAACCGATATTGAGTTGACCCCGTTCTTCTCCGGAATTTCACTGGATGTGACGCCTCAGATCAGTGAGGTAGGGAATGTTATCCTGCATGTGCACCCTTCCATCAGTGAGGTAGAAGATCAAACGAAAGTCATTTCGTTAGGGGATCAGCAGGTAACGTTGCCATTGGCGCTGAGTACCATTCGCGAAACCGACAGTATTATCAGTGCTCGAAATGGCCAGATTGTAGTGATCGGTGGACTAATTCAAAACATCAATCGCGAGCACAATGCAACCACCCCGTTTCTCGGGGATATTCCGGTTTTAGGGGAAATGTTCAAACAAAAGCGACAGCAGGCGACGCGCAGTGAATTGGTGATATTGCTCAAACCAACCATTGTCGATGATACGCAATTTCAATCCGACCTGATGCGCAGTCGGGAGCGTTTTCGGTCGTTCAGGAACGAGTTGAGTCAACCGCCTCAAACTCATTTTCGATGACTCCATTCCGATGACTACAGAGGTAATCGTGTTGATGGCGGTGCTCAGGAATATCAGTTATGTATGAAGGATTTTTTGGGCTTAAAGAGCAACCTTTTTCGCTGACGCCGAATACCCACTATTTCCTGAATTCGGCAAGCCATCAACAGGCGCTTGAATTGCTTTTGGTGGCACTGCGCAATAAAGAAGGCTTCATTAAAATCTCCGGTGAGGTTGGAACCGGAAAAACACTACTGTGCCGGATGCTGCTTAACTCCTTAGAGCCACCATTTGTTACGGCCTATATTCCAAACCCGGTATTATCTGCAGACTCACTGTACCAGGCTGTTGCCGAAGAACTGGGTGTTGATATCGAGCTTGATAAGGGCAGCCATCATTTGCTGAAATGTTTGAATACAAAACTAATCGAACACGCCTCAAATCAGGAACAGGTGGTGTTGATTATTGATGAAGCCCAGGCGATGCCGGAACAGACGATTGAGGCATTGCGCTTATTGACTAATCTGGAGACAGAGACGTCCAAGTTGTTACAGGTTGTGTTGTTCGGACAACCCGAATTAGATGAGTTGTTGCGGCAAGCAAGCTTACGGCAATTGCAGCAGCGCATTACGTTCCAGCAGCGATTGCAGCCCTTGGACAAGGCGGGTGTTGCCCAGTATGTGAATCACAGGCTCTCGCTTGCAGGTTACAACGGACCAAACTTATTCAATCCCGCCGCGCTGAAACTGCTGTATCGGGCCAGTGGTGGTATTCCCAGGCTGGTTAATATACTGGCGCATAAAGCACTCATGGTGGCATTTGGTCAGGGGCTTCGAGAAATCGGCACAGCTCAGGTCAGGAGGGCGATAGCGGATACTGAGAGCGCCACGCTTTCACGACCCTTTTGGCCGGGTAACTGGAAACCCTGGTTATTCTGGCTACCGCTTGTGGCGCTCAGTTGTATTTTGATCGGTGGGGAGATTGGCTTATGAGCTTGGTGAATGACATGCTCAGAGATCTTGATCAACGCCAGTCGAGAGATATTCCTGCAACAGCAGTGCAAGGTTATGGAAGTCTGACCCAGCCTCAATCCCGGTCTTCGGGGTTTCGTAAAAAAATGGCGATTGCAGCCGTTAGTGTGGGGGGGATGCTTGCGATCATTGGCGCGCTTTATTTTGCGCCCTATTCACCGATCACGCGGTCTTCCAAGACGGTACCCGATGTCGCGGTAAAGCCTGAAAAAGAAACCGGGGCCGAGCGCCAAGTACCCAAAGAACCGGTTCAACTTGAGACGATTCAACTTGAGACACCCACCCCCCATGAAGTGAGTGCGCATAAAAAAGGTTTTGCTACAGTCGCCTCCCCGGTTGAGGAGACCGGAGAAGCCCGATCTGTGTCAGTTGATTTGAGCGGATCTGAGGTGAACCCACAGGAGACCATTGTGGTGAAGCAGGACGTAAACAGTCTTGTTTCAGGTCATGCTTCAGAGAGCGTTGAATCTGACCCCCATCAGGAGCAGTCTGGAAGTGCAAATGTGCCGCAGGAATGGGTATCCGATCCGCGCCCTTCAGCACCAGTCGTCCCGAAGGTTGATGAGCACGTGCCCGCGCAAGACCAATCTACGCAGTTAACCAAGGTAAAACTCTCTTCCGCTCGAGAACGGGATAGAGATATTGCAAATCAAGGACTTGAGCTGGTGAAGCAAGGTCGCCAGGGAGAGGCTGTTTCCGCTTTGCTGGAATTTATCTCTGACGCCGAGTACATCGCGGAATCCGGAAAGTTGTTGGCGGGGATGTATTTGCTGCAACATGAGGTAGATCATGCATTGAAATTAATTGCGAAACTTGATCCCGAGGATCCCGATGTTCGTTTACTGCATGCCCGCGCACTTGTGCAGACGGGAAATGCCTCAGAGGCGCTTTCGATATTGGCAGGACGCATTCCGCCGGTGGAGGCGCATGCAGATTATCATGCTTTGCTAGCTGCACTTTATCAGCAATTGAATTTGCATGAGTTGGCTATTCAGTATTATGCACAACTGGTGAATGTGTATCCCGATAGTGGGGATTGGTGGGTTGGTTTGGGAATTTCTCTCGAAGCCATTGGCAAGCGTCAGAGTGCGGTCCAAGCGTATCGTCGCGCAACCACACAACCCGTTGAGACTAAAGAGACTTTGAAGCAGTTTGCCTTGCAGCGAATTGGAAAACGCTAGAACAGTATTGGTGACCTTGATGTCTGAGCCCAAGAAAAAGATCCGGATCGGTGACTTGCTGATTCAAAATGGTGTGATCAGTGAAGAGCAGTTGTCGACCGCGCTACAGGAACAAAAACGCAGCGGTCGAAAGTTGGGGAAAACGCTGATTGATCTTGGCTATGTGGATGAAGACCGATTGTTGAACCTGCTCTCCAAGCAGCTCAATATACCCTTCGTTCAACTTCGCCATTTCCAGTTTGATAATGACTTGGTTAAGCGCTTACCTGAGGCCAATGCTCGTCGTTTCCGGGCGATTGTGCTATCGGAGCAACAGGGAGAATTGCTGGTCGGTATGACCGACCCGATGGATATTTTTGCTTACGATGAAATGGTGCGCATACTTCAGCAGACTGTCAAGCTTGCCGTGGTGCGGGAAAGTGAGCTGCTGGACACCCTGGATATGGTGTATCGCCGCACCGATGAGATTTCCAATATTGCTGAAGAGCTGGAAGATGAGCTTGGTGAAGATGCATTCGATCTGGCGGATCTGACCACCTCTGGAGATGATAGCGAAGCGCCTGTTGTTCGTTTATTGCAGTCTATTTTTGAAGATGCGGTACAAGCCCGGGCATCCGATATCCATATCGAGCCCGATGAAAGTGTAGTCCGTATCCGGCAGCGAATTGATGGTGTATTACAGGAGCACGTCATGAAAGAGAAGCGGGTAAATGCCGCTGTCGTGCTGCGATTGAAGCTGATGTCCGGTCTCAACATCTCTGAGAAGCGCGTTCCTCAGGATGGCCGATTCAATATCCGGGTTAAGGGGCGGAGTATTGATGTGCGGGTCTCCACCATGCCTGTACAGTATGGCGAGTCTGTTGTGATGCGGCTCCTGGATCAAACTGAAGGCATGCTGAATCTGGATGCCACGGGCATGCCTGCTGCCATTCGGGACCGGTTCCGAACCTTGGTCAGTCGTCCCCACGGCATGATTTTGGTCACTGGTCCGACGGGGAGTGGTAAAACAACAACGTTATACGGCGCGCTGTCGGAACTGAATAAACCCGAAGTCAAAATTATTACCGCAGAAGACCCGGTGGAATACCGTTTGCCGCGGATTACACAGGTACAGATCAATACTAAAGTCGGGCTGGATTTTGCGACGGTGTTACGGGCCTCGTTGCGACAAGACCCGGATGTCATACTGGTAGGAGAGATGCGGGATCAGGAAACGGTTGAAATCGGCTTGCGTGCAGCGATGACCGGACACTTGGTTTTGTCGACATTACACACCAACGACTCGATCAGTTCGGCAATGCGCTTGGTCGATATGGGGGCGGAACCCTATCTCGTTGCCAGTGCCTTGCTGGGCATTGTCGCGCAACGTTTGATTCGCAAAGTCTGCGAAAACTGTAAAGACACCTACAACCCCTCCGAGCAAGAGCGGATCTGGCTCCGCACGATGCAACCCTCAGCCCTTGATTCATCAATTCCCTATGTAAAAGGTACCGGGTGTTATCAGTGTAGTAACACCGGTTATAAAGGTCGTATGGGTGTTTACGAATTACTGGAAATGAATGAAGCGATGCTGGATGCGCTGCGGCGAGATGATACTGCAGGATTCACGGCAGCGGCACGAAAAAGTAAATCATACCGCCCGCTGGAATTGTGTGCCCTGGATCTGGCGCAAGTCGGTGAGACCACACTGGATGAAGTGTTCCGATTGTCTGCCACGTTGGAGGAGCATCATGAACCGAATCAGGCAGAAAAGTTGTCGTTATCCTGAAGGGCTAAGATTGAAGCGTAACGTTATGGATGGTTCTAAGTAGATATGCCATTGTTTGCCTATAAAGCGCGAGATGCGAAAGGGGTTGCGGTAAGTGGGAGTGTGGAAGCTGTGAGCCAGCAAGCCGTTGCCGGTGATTTGCTCAAGAAAGGGTTTACACCGATTCAAATTGTGGAAACCCGCGAGTCCGTAGATGTTATGGCCAAGCTCAAGGGGTTAAAGGTTTTTGAGCGCAAAGTCGGGCTTGAGGAAACGATCATTTTTACCCGGCAGATGTATGCGCTGACCCGTGCGGGTATACCCATTATTCGGGCAATGCGGGGTCTTGCAGAATCCAGTCGTTCGCCGAAATTGAAGGAAACCCTGCTGGACGTGACTGCGAGGCTGGAATCCGGGGTTAACTTGGCGACTTCGATGCAATCTCACCCCGAAGTCTTCTCGGATTTGTACATCAGTATGATTCATGTTGGTGAAAACACAGGTCAGCTTGAGGAGGCTTTTGAACAGCTGAGCCTGGCCCTGGAATTGGAGCGGGAAACCCGAAAGCGTATCAAGCAGGCAACCCGCTATCCAATTATTGTCGTGGTAGCGCTGTTGGCGGCGTTATTCGTTGTGAACTTTTTTGTTATCCCGAAATTTGCAGGTGTATTTGCAAAATTCGGGGCAGACCTGCCCATATTTACCAAAGTATTAGTGGCAACTTCCAATTTTTTCCTTGAGTACTGGTGGCTCATTATCGGGGGCCTGATCGGTGCGGTTTACGGTTTTCTGGCCTGGATTAAAACGGAACCGGGACGGCTCAAATGGGACGAGAAAAAAATGCGCCTGCCCATTATCGGCAGTTTGTTCGAGTTTATTTCATTGAGCCGGTTTGCCCGCAATTTTGCCATGATGCTTTCCGCCGGTATGCCGATCACCCATGCCCTCGCGGTCACGGCTGATTCAGTCAATAACCGTTATATCGGAATGCATGTTCGCACCATGCGTACAGGGATAGAGCGGGGTGATAGCCTGTTACGGGTTGCTAATGCAACGGGGATGTTTACACCGCTTGTGTTGCAGATGATGGCAGTAGGCGAAGAGACAGGACAAGTCGATAAGCTGCTTTTGAATGTGGCGGATTTTTATGATGAAGAAGTGGATTATGGTTTGAAGCGACTGGCGGAATCCATTGAACCGATCCTGATCTTTGCGATGGGCATTCTGGTGCTGGTTCTGGCGCTCGGTGTCTTCCTGCCCATTTGGGATCTGGGCAAGGCCGCTCTCGGCAAATAATGCAGGCTTGAGTTAGCAAAAAAGGCGAATCAGATTGACCAGGGGCTCCCACACGAGATCGTTGATGTACCAGTTTGCTGCAGAAAAGGGACTGATTTTCTGGCTGAGCGTGTGCATTATCGCCATTCTGGTTTGGCAATTGCTGGATAGAATTGAGGCCGAATCAGAGCGTCTGGAAGCGGTAATGGTCATCACCGTTCTGGCGGAATTGCGGGAGCTTATGGTGGTCAAGACGGCCGAAAAACTGGCTCAGAACCGTATGGGTGATTTGAAAAAGTTTGTAAATACTAACCCCATGAAGTGGCTCGAAGTCCAACCTTTGAACTATAGTGAAAGTAACCTCGAAAAAAACAAGCAAGAGGTTGATTTGCCGGGGCACTGGTATTTCAACGATGATTCGGGTGAATTGGTTTATCAGGTGAGAAATAGTTCGGCATTGATAACGGATGGTGAACCGGGCCGACTTCGTTTTCGAGTGCAACTGAATTTTCTGGATCGCAATGGCAATGGTCATTGGGATGCAGGGCAAGATCGAGTATTAGGTCTGAGACTGGAGTCATTGCAAAGCTTTAAATGGTCGGTTTTGAATTGGCGGGGCATGTCGAGCGTAACGCCTCCCGTAGAGCCTGGGCAAAATTAGTTAGTGTAAGAACAAGTGTAATCATAAGTATAAGGGGTCGGAGTTGGTAAGCTGCACGAGTAAGTTGAGCCCAGCAGAATCTACCAGGGTAAAAGACCAACAGGGGTTTACCCTGATCGAGCTGGTGGTTGTCATCGCCGTTCTGGCAATACTGGCGGCTGTGGCGCTACCACGTTTCGCGGACATCGCAGAAGAGGCTCACAGCGCTGCGATTGAAGGCGCAAGCGGAGCCCTGAGTGCTGCGGTGGTATTAACTCGCTCACAATGGTTGGCTATTGGCTCACCTGGTGCGACTCTGAATCTGCCTGGCTATGGTGATGAAACGGTTGATGTCAGTATTGCTGGTTGGCCTACTGGCAGTAACGGCAATACCAACCCGGATGGTATGAACGCGGCGGAGTGCGTCGGTATATGGGGGGCACTATTGCAGGCGAATGCGCCCTCAGTATCCACCACGACAGGCGACGATTACTTGGCTTCAATTAATGGCGGGAATTGCCGCTATGTATATCAGTTGAATGCCAATGGGAGTTATATCGAGTACGACCCGAATTCGGGTGAAGTGACAACGACCCTGTTGTAGTGGTCGATACTACAAATTGTATAAACAGATTTAATTAAACTTGGGGGAAGTCCCCGTAGATCCAATGTTGGAGGTAGTTGAATGAAGAAGCAACAAGGTTTTACGCTGATTGAATTGATCATGGTTATCGTGATACTGGGTATTCTGTCAGCATTTGCGTTGCCACGTTTTGCGGATCTGGGCAGTGAAGCCCGGGAAGCGGCACTGCAAGGAGCCTATGGAGCCATTAAATCTGCAGCGGCAATTGCGCATTCTAAATCGTTGGCGTCGGGGGCGAGTGCTAACGCGTCGATCTCTCTCGAGGGGTCCAGTATCACAATGGCGAATAAGTATCCTACGGCGGATGCTGCTGGTATTTTAGAGGCTGCGCAAATCACCTCTACTGACTTTACCATCACTGCTGGTAATCCAGTTATCGTTTCGCCAATTGGTGTCAATTCGAATACGAATTGTCGTGTCGAATATACTCAAGCGGCATCAGCGGGCGCGTCGCCCACGATTTCAATCGATACCGGTACCTGTGATTAATTGGTCTGAGTAGCACTTGTGAGGCCTGCTTCGGGCAGGTCCTCAGAAACACGGGAGGGATTGTGATCTGTAGTGAACTGATCTGTAGTCAACTGATTCCCGAAATATGAAAAGTTCTGGATTTACACTGGTCGAGCTGGTCATTGTTCTTGTTGTAGTCGGTATTTTATCGGTAACTGCAATGGGGCTTTTTGCCAGCCGCGCTGACTTTTCCGCCTCCTTGGCAAAAGACCAGTTTATCGCGTCGCTGCTGACGGCTCAGCAACGCGCGTTAGCCCACCATAGTAGTTCTCCGGTTTTGTTCACCGTGTTGCAAAGCGCAGATGGAAGCGACTGGATACTCACCGTGTCCCAAGGCACTGAAAGTTTCACCGAAAAGACCATAGAGCGAGCGGGTGCCGTCTTGCAAATCGGTGGTGTTACGCTCGCAGATGGGGGCAACCGGGTGGTGAGCTTCAGTGGTTCGGGAGAAACTCTGGAAGGCAGTGACTTGACTTGGCGTTTTACCGGGGAGAGCACGCACCAGTTCTGCCTGGGTGAAGCCGGCTTTGCCTACTCTGGAGCTTGCGTTCCATGACCTCTGTAACCCCTCACCATGCTACAGGTTCTGCATCCTGCACCAAGGCAAAGGGTGTTACGTTGGTTGAATTGGTCATTACAATTGTGATTATCTCCATCGCAATTGTAGGGGTTATTTCCGCTTTTTCGTCCAGTGTCGGGCGAAGTGCAGATCCTCTGTGGCAATTCAAGAGCCTTAAATTGGCGCAGTTCTATCTTGATGAAATTCAGGCCAAGGCATTCGATGAGTCGACACCACTGGGCGGTGTTCCCCCATCAACCTCGATTGATTGTGGGTCTTTGGGACCGGAAGAAGCGAATCGCGATGAATTTGATGATGTTGATGATTACATCATGGCGAATCAGGCACCCGCAATCCTATCGACATCGGGTATGGTTCTGGACAGCAGTTATCAAGATTACCGCATTACCATTACGGTCAGCTGTGATGGCACGGCCCTGGGATTTGCCACTAATGATCGTGTCAAACGGATTACCCTGACCGTTGTGCCACCAGAATCGATTGCCAATGCGGACACGATGCAGTTTACCCTCTACCGGAGTAATTTCTAATGTTTGCCAGAAGCAAGTCCGCAGATGGGTTTACCCTGATCGAGTTGTTGATGGTGATCGTGATCGCCAGCATCCTGGGAGTCGGCGTGGTACAGTTCATCGTGCACTCAATGCAAGGGGTGCTTGATACGGCAGGACGACAACAGATGGCTGTGACCGGAGCACTTCTCGCAGAGCGAATCACGCGGGAAATGCGAGAAGCGCTACCCAACAGTGTCCGTGTTTTCAGCATGAATGGCGCAACGGATAACTGTGTGGAGTGGATTCCGATCATTGGGGCAGCTAACTACATTGATGAAGTCGGATCGGGTGCTGTAACCGATTGGCAGGTGATGGTGCCCGAAGCGAATGAGTCTGTTTCCGGTTATGTTGCAGTTTATCCCATAATGGTCGAGGCTTTGTATCCCAATGGCGTGAATCAGGCCATCACGCCTGCGGTCATTACGTTTCCCGCAGGGGCTCTGGCAACCGTTGATCTGTCCGGGCAGACATTTCCTGCAGATTCACCGAATCGGCGCTATTTCGTGGTGACAGAACCAGAGAGCCTTTGTTTTATCTCAGGCTATCTTTACCGCTATTCAAGTTACGGCTTCGATCTGAATGTGGGGAGCAGTCAGACAAGTGGTGTCCGTCAAACCGTAGCGGGTGGGATAGGTTCAGGGCTGTTTGATTTTTTACCGTCATCTTTAGTGCGTAATGCGGTGTTATCCATGCAAATTTCGATGGTTTCCAGTACGGAAGAATCGGTGTCGATTAATCAGCAGGTACAAGTTCGAAATGTGCCCTAGTTACCACAAACATGGATCTGGAAATCGCTCCAACCAGGCTGGCCTGGGGCTTCCGGCAGCAATCTTTGTGATTACGATACTGTCGCTTATTGTTTTGGCTTTGGCGAATCTGGAAGCAGGAAGCGGTGAGGCGTTAGGTCAGGATGTGCAGAGTGCCCGGGCGCTGCTTGCTGCAGATTCCGGTGCAGAAATCGTACTGGGGATGCAGTTCGGGCCCGGTGTTGTGCCCGTAGACTGCGATACCTGTAATGATCCAGAACCCCATAGTGTAATACGTGCCTTGAATTTCGATAGTCTATCAGGTGGTGCACCGCCAGGGTTGGCAGAATGTCAATTTGAAGTGCGCTGCTGTCAACGTACCAATACCCTGGCGGAGCGTTTTTATAAATTTACCAGCACCGGCTCTTGTGGTTCAGGTCTGGATGAGGCGAGGCGTATAGTGGAAGTTGCGGCGAAAGAGGTGGTGCCATGAGTGGTAATCGCAGGCTTCGATTTTACTTGATCTTGCTACTGGTTAGCTTCGCGCCTGCTGCGCTGGGCGATACCTTTGCAGACTATTTCAACAACCAGAGTTATGGCAACCAAAACGGGTCACACAATTGGTCCTCGAACTGGATTGAAACGAATGACGATGGTTCTCCTTCCAGTGGTGATATTTACATTAGCACTTATAGTGATCGTCTTATTATGGATGATGGTGATCGCCGGATCACGAGAAGTCTCGATCTGAGCGGCTATACCAGCGCAGAATTGAGCTTTGATTATCAAGAGTCGGGTTTCGATAATAACTCTGAGCGAGTTTATCTCGAGATCTGTTCCGGAACCTGCAGTAATGATAATGATTGGACTGAGCTGGAGGAGTTTATTGGTCCGAATATCAATACTGGCAGTTTCGGCCCCTATAGTATTGCGTCTGCATTTTTAGTCAACAACACTAAAATCCGCTTCCGTACCCGTAGTCAGGTTGATGATTATGACCGTTTCATGGTGGACAATCTGGTTATCGAGGCGACAGGTTCCCTGACCGGATTATTGGCGCAGTACGCATTCGAACAGGAAGACTGGGCGACCGCCGGTACGACAATTGATGATTATTCTGGAAATGGTCGCAGTGGTGTTTCTGTGGGGACCGCACAATCGAGTGACCCTGGTTATTTGTGTCGGGGGAGTGAAATCGGCCAAAACGCAACTTATTCCAGTATTGATGCTGTGAATACCCGGCAAGATATCGACTCGCTGCTGGGCAATGATGGTTCAATTGCATTTTGGTTTCGAAGTAGTGGCAATTGGAATGATGGCACTGATCGAACGTTGCTCGATGCCAGTACGAGCCTGTATGGCGATGCATCGGATAAATATTTTTATCTGCAAAAATCCGCCGACGGCAGCTTACGATTTAGTCTGGAAGATACCGGCGATAATGACTTTGCCATTACAACCAGTACCAATAATTTTACCAATAGCACCTGGGTGCACGTCGCGGTAACCTGGGATATGGCCGCAGATGACTTACGAGTTTATATAAATGGAACGCTTCGTGCTTCTGGCGGCGGTGATACCAATGGCACCCTGGCTGATTTGGGCGAACTCTATATCGGTGATAACGCTTCCAACTATGAAGTGGCCCCCGGAAATTCTGCCAATGGCTATTTTGACGAGATCCGTTTGTATGGGCACGTGCTTGATAGCGGTGCAATCAATACCCTCGTTGCGGAAAACCGAGTTTGTCTGACCATCGACGATGTGTCCGTGCCTGAAGGGGCAACAGCGACGTTTACGGTGTCACTGAGCACTGCACACAGTGCCGATATTACCGTTGACTATACAACTCAGGATGGTTCTGCAATCGCCGGAACTCACTATACCGCAACCAGCGGTCAAGCCACGATTACGGCGGGTGAAATAGAGGCCACTATAGATGTGTCAACATCGGGCGGCAGCTTGAGCAGTGATGTGGCATTCGATTTGTTATTGAGTAATCCCAGTGAGGGAGAATTAAGTGACGACCGCGGCGAAGGCAGGATCATACCGGGGCCAATAGGCCACTGGCGCTTAGAAGAGGAAAGCTGGGATGGCGATGCCGGAGAAGTTGAGGACTTATCCGGAAATGGTTTGCACGCCACAGCCTTTAACGCTCCGGTGACAGATGATCTAGGGCCAGCAAGAGAAGGCAGTCCCGGTACTTGTCGATATGGAGAATTTGATGGCAATAATCAATATTTACAAGTCAATGATACTGGATTGCTGGATATTGCCGATGCCTTAACGGTGTCAATCTGGATTAATTCCGACGTCATTCCTGGCAGTGGTTTGAAGTCAATCGTATCCAAGGACGAAAATTTTGAATTCCATCTTACAGGCTCTCGGGAGATCAATTGGTGGTGGCAGGATAGTGGTGGTACCACGCGGGAGTTCAACACCTCAGGTGCAAATATTCAAACCGGCACCTGGTACCACATCGCGATTACCTATCGCAGTGGGGAGCAAGTGATCTATGTTAATGGTGTGGCTCTGGGGTCGGCATCGTACACGGGTAGTTTACGCACCAATAGTGACCCTCTGCATATTGGGCAGGATCAGAACTATGCCGGGCGCTACTTTGATGGACGCCTGGATGAAGTGCGCATTTATTCGGCATTCTTACCGGCAGATGTTATTCAGGACATTTATCAGGAAACGTTTCCGTGTGACTTGAGTGGATCATGTGATGCTGTGTTCCCCGACGGTATTGCTTCCCACGGTCCGGGTACGATCAGTTTCGGATACAATGCCGCAATAGTTGGCAATAGCGATGATGAACTTCAGTCCAGTAGCATTTCCCACAATGGTGGGTCGAGCGTCAACTCCTGTGGGGGGAGTAACTGTCAGGCCACCGGCGACCCCTCTCTTGCGATTGATCCGGGCTCTTTTCCCGACACCTCTGCAAATACCGAAGACCTCACGATACCCTCTTCTGGTACGGGTACTGCGGGGTCTGGTACCAATGCTTACGATAATATAACGATTAATTCTCAGGGGACGTTGAGTTTCAGTTCAGGCCACTCCCAGTATTATATCGATTCATTATCTGTGGGGTGGAACGGACAGGTGAACTTGCCGGCGGGGGAATATTGGATTAATCAGCTTTCTATGAGCAGCTCTGCCCGATTACAGGTGAGTGGATCAGGAACAGTTATTTTATATGTTAATCAGTCTTTTAGTTTAGGCAGTTCAGCGACGATCAATACACCTTCAAGTGATACTACCAGTGATCCCGGGAAGATGGTGGTGTATGCCTATGGCGATGTAACGTTGAATAATCAGGCATGGGTAACGGGCGCACTTTATAGTCAGGGAAATGTGAATCTGGGCTCAGCGTCCTACGTACATGGCGCGGTAGCAGCCAATACTGTCGGGCTAGGGAGTCAGTCGTCAGTCTATTACAACTCGATTGTGACCACCTCAGATATGGGCGGTTTCTGTGCCGAGGAAGAATTGGACCACTTTCGCATTACACATGCGGGTACAGGATTAAACTGTGAGGCAGAACCCATAACCATTGCCGCCTATGACAGTTCCGGTGCGGTGGTTACCAGCTTCGATGGCACCATCACCTTGTCTACATCAACCGGCAATGGTGATTGGCTGACGGATGGCAATGAATCTGGCACCTTGAACGGCAGCTCTGACGACTCTGGAAATGCAACATACATGTTTGCCGCTGCAGACCAGGGCAGCGTTGTTCTGTTGTTGAAAAATACCCATTCTGAAACCGTTAACATCGATGTTGACGCTGCCGGTACTAGTGAACATGTGGATTATGACGATAATCTTGTTTTCGCTGAGACAGGCTTTCGCTTTTTAGCCAACGATAATCCAAACGCGATATCAACTCAAATTGCGAATAAAAACTTCGCAAGCGCACCCGGTGAACAGGATATAAAAATAGAAGCCATACGCACCAGTGATGAGTCCGGGGCCTGTGAAGCGTTTTTGACGGGGTCCCAGGATATTGAGTTTGCCTTTGAGTGCCGGCAGCCCACTACCTGTTCCAGTGGTGGTTTTGATATGACGATTAATGGCCAGGCAATTTCAGAGAATTCGGCAAATAATGTGTCCAGCTATCAAACGGTAACCGGATTGGACTTTGGTGATGACGGGGAGAATCAGGCCACAATCAGCGTCAATTACCCCGATGCTGGCCGCGTCAGACTTCATGCCCGCCTGCAATTGGAAGATGAGTCCGGTACCGCAACCGAGACAATTTCAGGCAGTAGCAATGAATTTGTTGTCAGGCCCGCGGGTTTCTGTGTCAAAGCTACGGAGAGTAATTCGGACTGTACCGCTCCATCTTTTAGTGATTGTACTGTATTTAAAAAAGCGGGCGGGAATTTTTTTGCCAGCTTTCAGGCTGTGGGGTGGGAGACAGCTGGTGAGAACGATAGCGCTTTTTGTTCTGGCAACCAAGTGCTCCCGAACTTTCAGCTGACTGGCGTGCCGATTGCCCCGGTGTTGCCTTCAGGTCATGGCGGTGTGGTGGGAAATATCAGCATCCCTCAGGTTGATTTTATGCCAGGCACAAATGGTGATGTCACACTGACGCAACGATATGATGAAGTCGGCGCGATGCAATTGACACTGGGCAGCGGCGCGATTAGTTACCTCGGGACCACGATCAGTACCAGCACCTCCGATACCATTGGCCGATTTATTCCTGATCGTTTTTCGGTGGAAATTCTGGACCCGGGTACGTTGGAAGCAAGTTGCAACGGTTTCAGTTATATTGGCGAGAATATCCGTTATGAGGTTGTTCCCGAACTTCGTATTACCCCATGGGCGGCGGCCCCGGATAACTCAGTCACAACCAACTATACAATTTCCAACGCGGACAATGATTTTCGGAAGTTACAAGTGAGTGACATTGTTCGATCATTTTCGGGTCAGGACAGTTCCCAGACCGGTACAGATGGCGTCACGCTTTTGAGTGTGTCGAATACGTTCACGTCGGCGAGTATTTCATCGGCACTGAACGGCGTGATGCAGTACACCTTTGGCTTGAATGACAGCTTTACCTACAATCATGATAGCTCTTCACAAGTTGCGCCCTTTACTGCAAATATCGACCTGTCTGTGATATCGCTTCAGGACAGTGATTTAGTGAGCGCGGAGAGTTTACCTGTGACGATTTCCCCAGCGGGTCATCCATTGCGTTATGGCCGCTGGCGTGCTGAAAATGCCTTTGGTTCGGATTTAATGGACTTACCGATGCTGGCGCGTGTCGAGTATTGGAGTGGGAGCCAGTTTTTGGTCAATGAACTGGATAACTGTATTAACATTACCGGTTTGATGAGTACGAATCCGGACGTTGATCCAGATTTTATTGATATTCCTATCGGTACCGGAAGCTCTGATGTGTTGTTCAATGCTATTTTAAGCGCGGGTGATGCATCTTTGTCCATGACTGCACCTGGAGCGGGTAATGAAGGGCAAATTCAACTGAATTTTGATTTATTGAGTGTTCCCTGGTTGCAATTTGATTGGGATCAGGATGGTAGTCCAAATACAAGTCTTTCCGTGAAAGCAACCTTTGGTCGCTTTCGTGGTCATGACCGCATAATTTATTGGAAAGAAGTGCTGGAATGATGTGTTGAATGGGGCTGGGTTCTCCACAGCCCTTATATTGGAGCGATCGTGTTCGTTTTTCAGCTTGCCTCGCTACAGGTCATCTTCATCATCTTCGGACTCCATGCCGAGTTCTTTTATCTTTCGCGTCAAGGTATTGCGTCCCCAACCCAGAAGAATGGAGGCATCTCTTTTTCGGCCACCAGTGTGTTTCAAAGCGGTCTCGATCATAATTCGTTCAAATTCGGGTATAGCAAGGTCGAGAATGTTTTTCTTGCCCAGTTTTAATTCCTGGTCGGCCCAGATTCGAAGTCCTTCTTGCCAGGTGGAACCGGTAGGCGCCGTTTCATGACTATCCAGTAACTCCGGGGGAAGGTCGGAAACGTGAATTTCCCGTCCACTGGCCATGACTGTCAGCCAGCGACAAGTGTTTTCCAGTTGTCGGACGTTGCCCCCCCAAGGCAGATTACTCATAAACTCTTCCGTTTCCGGGCGCAGGGTTTTGGGTTCAACTGCGAGTTCATCAGCGGCTTTTTTCAGGAAGTGTTTGGTCAATCGTGGAATATCTTCACGGCGCTCTGCAAGTTTCGGCAAGTGGACTCGGATAACATTCAGGCGATGGAACAAATCCTCCCGGAATTTGCCGTCATGCACCAGTTTTTCCAGGTTCTGGTGGGTTGCGGCAATAATACGGACATCGACCTTCACCGGTGTGTTCCCACCGACGCGATAAAACTCACCATCCGCCAACACACGTAATAACCGTGTCTGGGTTTCAGAGGGCATATCGCCTATTTCATCCAGAAACAGGGTACCGTGATTTGCCTGTTCAAAGCGCCCGTGGCGTTGGCCACCGGCTCCGGTAAATGAACCTTTTTCATGCCCGAACAGCTCTGATTCCATCAGTTCTTTGGGAATCGCTGCCATGTTCAGGGCAATGAAGGGGGACTCCTTGCGCGGGCTGTGTTGATGCAATGCCCGGGCAACCAGTTCTTTACCTGTTCCGGACTCACCGTTGATCAATACGGTAATGTTTGATTGGGATAAACGACCGATTGCCCGGAATACCTCTTGCATCGCAGGGGCTTCACCAATTATTTCGGTCGACACCAGAGCGGGTTCACTCGGCGAACTTTCTTTTTCTGCTTTGCGCTCCTGCGAGTGTGTCACTGCACGTTTGATCAACTCTACAGCTTCATCAATGTCGAAGGGTTTGGGCAGATATTCGAATGCACCGCTCTGATAAGATGAGACAGCGCTGTCCAGATCGGAGTGTGCTGTCATGATGATTACCGGCACATCCGGGTATTCATTGTGAATGCCTTCCAGTAAATCCAGACCATTAATACCCGGCATGCGAATATCACTGATGATGGCGTCGGGTTGCTCTTTGTCCAACTGGCGCATTACGCCATCACCTGATTCAAAGGTAAAGGTATCGAAATGCGCTTGGTTCAGCGCTTTTTCCAGTACCCAACGGATCGACCGGTCATCGTCTACAATCCAGACGCGTGCAGATTTGCTCATTAGGTTAACTCCAAGGGTATATAGATAATAAAGTCCGTGCGGCCCGGTTCACTTTCACACTCAATCAGGCCTTTGTGCTGTCCAATTATGCTTTGCGCAATTGACAGGCCCAGGCCGGTGCCTTCAGCACGTCCACTCACCATGGGGTAGAAAATATTCTGTATAAACTCACTGGGAATACCGGGTCCATTGTCGATAATATCCAGACGACAAACCAGGCGGTGCCGCTCATGGCCAATGGTAAACTGTCTCAGGGTTCGCGTTTTCAGCGTAATCGTTCCAGGCAGAGTTCGACCCTCCTGGCTAATCAGTGCTTCCATTGCGTTGCGGGTAATATTCAAAATTGCCTGAATCAGTTGTTCTTGATCACCCATGAACTCCGGGATACTGGGATCGTAATCCCGCATCAGCGCAATCTGGCTGTTGCTTTCAACACTGATCAGGTTATGCACGCGTTCTAACACTTCGTGAATGTTTGTGGGCTTAAATTTCACGAGTTTGTTGGGGCCGAGCATGCGGTCAACGAGATTTCTCAGTCGATCAGCTTCCTCGATGATGATATGGGTATACTCACAGAGATTGCCGTCGTCCAACTCCCGGTCAAGTAATTGTGCCGCACCCCGAATTCCGCCCAACGGGTTTTTTATTTCATGGGCCAGGCCCCGCACCAGAATGCGGGTGGTTTCCTGCTTCGCCATCATTTCTTCTTCACGACTGATACGCAGCAGGCGGTCCCGAGGTTGCAATTCTAGCAACATATAGTGGTGCTTGCCGTCTTGATAAGGCGATGCTGAGTAGTCCACTCTGACTCTGCTCCCGCTGTGAAGCACTAGTTCAGCTTCTCGCTTGGTGAAGGGATGGCCGCTATGAAAGGCTTCACTGATCGAAGCGCTTGGCTGTTCATCCTGCTCCACAAACAGCTCATTGATATGTGCGTCTTTAAGCCTTTTTTCGCTGATCTCAAGGAGCATTTCAGCAGAAGGATTCAGGTAGCAAACTTTTTGCGTGTCATCGATCAAAATGACTGCGCCCGTCAGCCCCTCCAATATTTTTTTATGTAACCCAGTTAAGAACATATACTAACACCCGTGATTTATTCGGACTAAGCAAAAAGCAAACCAATTATTTAGTCTCGATCGGTTATTTATCCAGATCGTAAACTACCTTGCTCGTGGAGGTGGTGGAGGCAGTTGTTCCGGGGCTCTGTTGAAGAGCGATAAATTTATGCTCACATTTTCGCACAAATGCGGGACATAGGATTAATTTATATCGAACTGCATCGGTGCACAAGCACCAGAACTGTGCGCTGTTGGTGGGGCAAATTAAGTGCTAACTGAGGTGCTTAAACAGTGCAAGGGTGGGAAAGACAGTGCAAGATCGAAGGGCGCTACTCACGAATGCGATCCCTGCGTTCTGGCTCTTGGAAAGAACTTAGCTAGCGGGCCGCGCCTAGTTTCTTACAATTGGGCGATGTACAGTAAAGCTGACTCCTGGCCCACTTTGGACGACATTACCACCCATATCAATGATTTGAACGGTGAGGTTGTGGGTTCCCCGATTCAGGCTGTCGACACTGAATGATGTGGATTTTCCCGTGTAGACATTCTGGCCGTCAATCATGGCAGATAGTTGATGTCTGTTTTGAAGGGCGGGAGAGAGATTAACCACAACATTTACGCTGCCATTACCAGAGTGAAATGCACTGTTATCATCAGGCGACACGATCTGCACAGTGTACTTTTTCTCAGCGCGATGGGGTTTGTTTGTATTGCTGGGAGGGAGTGCAACGGTGGGGAGTGGCACCGTCATAATCGGTCCAACTTCAATTTTTTCTGCACCATCCTGGGGCTCATCGGAAAAATGGACGTTCCCCTGTTCGTCGACCCAGCGGTAGACTTCGGTGGCCATGGATAAAGTAGAAAAGCCCAGAAGAGTGCATAAGCTCAGGCTGGCAGTCCAGCGAAATCGGCGTGTAGATCGTGACATGTGAACCCTCGGCTTTTCAATTAGCGGTGTCTGACGTCTAAAACAGTCTCTGCTCAATTCAATCTGAGTATAGTCAATGTCAGCCATTCTGAAGAGGTTCGGGCGACAAGAAAGCAGTATTTTGTGCGCTGTGTCGAACAATAAAAAAAAGCCCGGATCACCGGGCTTTTCGCTGTTCAACTTGCGGATTGACGATTAAACCGCTCGCTTACACAGAGTAGTACATGTCAAACTCAACAGGGTGAGTTGTCATGTTCAGGCGCTCGATATCGCCACGCTTCAGATCAATGTAGCCTGCGATCATGTCTTCAGTGAAAACACCACCTTTGGTCAGGAACTCGTGATCTTTTTCCAGGCAATCCAGTGCTTCCTGGAAGGTTTCAGCTACAGTCGGGATCTCTGCTGCTTCTTCTGCTGGCAGATCGTAAAGATCTTTATCCATTGCATCGCCAGGGTGGATCTTGTTCTGGATACCGTCCAGACCCGCCATCAACATGGCAGAAAACGCCAGGTATGGGTTACCCGTTGGATCAGGGAAGCGTACCTCAATACGGCGTGCTTTAGCACTGTTAACGAATGGGATACGGATTGAAGCAGAACGGTTACGGGCAGAGTAAGCCAGCATAACAGGCGCTTCAAAACCAGGTACCAGACGCTTGTACGAGTTAGTCGACGCATTGGTGAAAGCG
Source organism: Oleiphilus messinensis (assembly GCF_002162375.1). GTDB lineage: Bacteria > Pseudomonadota > Gammaproteobacteria > Pseudomonadales > Oleiphilaceae > Oleiphilus > Oleiphilus messinensis. The sequence continues at coordinate 789,720 of NZ_CP021425.1, forward strand.
TTGATGGTGCGAGCGTGCTTGATGATACCACCGATGTAGTACAGCGCAGCTTCGGACAATCCTGCGTAGCTGTCACCCGCCATGATGTTTACACCATCTTTTGACAAGGATTGGTGAACGTGCATACCGGAGCCGTTATCACCAACCAGAGGCTTAGGCATGAAGGTCGCGGTTTTACCATATGCGTGCGCAACGTTATGTACGCAGTATTTCAGGATTTGAACTTCGTCAGCCTTGCGTACCAGTGTGTTAGCGCCAACACCGATTTCACACTGACCAGCCGTTCCTACTTCGTGGTGGTGTACTTCAATGCGCAGGCCCATTGCCTCCATTGCCGCACACATTGCGCCACGCAAGTCATGCAGAGAGTCGACAGGAGGTACAGGGAAATAACCACCTTTAACGCCAGGACGGTGACCTACGTTCGCACCTTCCAGGTCTTCGTGAGAAACCCATGCTGCTTCTTCAGAGTGAATGGAGTACATTGCGCCATTCATATCTGATTTCCATTTCACAGAATCAAATACGAAGAACTCTGGCTCAGGACCGAACAGTGCTGAGTCTGCAATGCCAGTCGATTTCAGGTACTCTTCCGCGCGACGGGCAACGGAACGAGGATCACGCTCGTAACCCTGCATCGTAGTAGGTTCTACGATATCACAGGTGATGTTCAGCGTGGTTTCTTCGGTGAAAGGATCCAGCACTGCAGTGCTGTCATCTGGCATCAGGATCATGTCGGATTCGTTGATGCCTTTCCAGCCTGCAATTGAAGAACCGTCAAACATTTTGCCGTCTTCGAAGAAGTCACCGTCGACTTCGCCAACTGGCAATGTAACGTGTTGCTCTTTACCCTTGGTGTCTGTAAAGCGAAGATCTATCCATTTGACGTCATGTTCTTTAATAAGATTCAGAGCTTTCTCTGACATTATGAATACTCCGTATTTTTATGCAGATTTCAGTTTTTTTGTTCGTTGCGGGTTGGCGCCTGAAGCTCAGACGGGACAGACCTGCAAAGATCCGGGGTTGTATAATCAACGGGCTGTTGCGGACTCGCGCTATCTTTTTATTGACAGAGATACCGCTCACTTGCTTAGCCGAAATGTCGTTATGCGTGGCAGACACATCGGCGTACCAAAATCAGGCGACTGCGTTATTATCAATAACTTCTGGTTAACAGCTGCTGCAGAATTTCTAGCGCAACCGCATTTGATGACTCTACAGTGGCTGATTATCAGGTTTGTTTAAGCGAATCGCAACACACGGTGTTGATTATTTTCAGGCATGCCCTGAGGGATCATAGCATGACTCCCCGCAAACCGCCTGAAAAAACCAATTATGATTTTAATCGCGAACGAAGCACTAATTGTACCAAGTTGGATTGTTTTGTAGTGATAGGCTTGAAATGTATTAAAAAAGTGCAGAATATCAGCTGTTTATGCACAGTTGTGGTGTGCGGCATCGGATATTGGGCCCGCTGAGCGACTCAACGGCGAATTGTTAAATACTTGTTGTGCGCTATGGCGGTGCATTATTCTTTGTTTGGCACCAATATGGTGCTTTGTTCTCGATGGTATGGATAACCACCGGTAAAATTACAGTTGAAGTGTAAAAAGTCGTGCCCAAAGCCGAAAACAAATGTTTTTCTGAGTACGTTTCAGTATAATTCGCGTCCATTTCAGGCAAGTATGCGGGATAAGGTGTGATTGAGAATTTACGAAATATTGCCATTATTGCTCACGTTGATCATGGCAAGACGACCCTGGTAGATAAGTTGTTACAGCAGTCCGGAACCTTGGACCGTAAAGACCAGTCTGCCGAGCGAATTATGGACTCCAATGATCAGGAGAAAGAACGTGGTATTACCATTTTGGCAAAAAATACTGCGATCACCTGGCAGGATTATCGAATCAACATTGTAGATACGCCCGGACACGCCGACTTCGGTGGTGAGGTAGAGCGTGTATTGTCGATGGTGGATTCCGTGTTGTTGCTTGTCGATGCTGTTGATGGGCCAATGCCACAAACCCGCTTTGTTACCCAGAAAGCGTTTGAAAAAGGCTTGAAGCCGATTGTCGTTATTAACAAAATCGATCGACCGGGCTCTCGTCCTGATTGGGTAATGGACGAAGTTTTTGATCTGTTTGATCGCTTGGGGGCAACCGAGGAACAATTGGATTTCCCGGTAATTTATGCCTCTGCATTGAATGGTATTGCGGGGGATGATCCTGAGGCTATGGCCGAGGATATGACGCCACTTTTCCAAATGATCGTGGATACCGTTCCGTCACCCAGCGTTGATCCTGATGCGCCTTTCCAGATGCAAATTTCTTCTCTTGATTACGACTCTTATGTCGGTGTAATCGGGGTGGGACGGATTACTCGAGGCTCCCTCGCACCAAGCACGCCAGTGACGGTGATTGATCGTGAAGGTAAGACCCGAAACGGTCGTGTTCTGGAAGTTAAAGGCTTCAACGGTTTGCAGCGAGTGCCCGTTGAACAGGCAACAGCTGGAGATATCGTATGCATCTCCGGGCTTGATAAACTGAATATTTCCGACACACTCTGTGCACCGAGTGCAGTTGAAGCGTTGCCGCCACTCAAAGTAGACGAACCCACCGTTAGTATGACGTTCCAGGTAAATGATTCGCCATTTGCCGGATTGGATGGCAAGTTCGTCACCAGTCGTAACATTAAAGAACGACTTGATAAAGAATTGATCCACAACGTGGCATTGCGGGTTGAACAAGGCGAAACGCCTGAGAAGTTTATTGTTTCCGGTCGAGGGGAGTTACACCTGTCGGTCTTGATTGAAACCATGCGACGCGAAGGATTTGAGTTAGGGGTATCTCGCCCTGAAGTGGTTCAGAGAGAAGTTGATGGCGTGCTGGAAGAACCTTATGAGTACGTTGTAATTGATGTTGAAGACGAGCATCAAGGTTCAATCATGGAAGAGATGGGCAACCGTCGTGCAGAATTGAAAAATATGTCCCCAGACGGCAAGGGTCGCACTCGCCTGGAATTTATCATGCCTGCGCGAGGCCTGATCGGGTTTCGCTCGCAGTTCCTGACGATGACCTCTGGTAGTGGTATCTTGACCCACGTTTTTGATCACTATGGCCCATCGAAACCGACAGAAGTCGGAGCCCGGATTAACGGTGTGATGATCTCTATGGTAAATGGCAAGAGTCTCGGTTACGCGCTTTACAACCTGCAGGACCGGGGTCGTATGTTTATCGAACCGGGAACCGAAGTTTATGAGGGCATGATTATCGGGTTACATAACCGTGATAATGATCTTGTGGTTAACCCGACTAAAGCCAAGCAGCTAACCAATATGCGGGCATCGGGCTCGGATGAAAACATCATATTGACCCCTCCGGTTCGCCATTCTTTGGAACAGGCGCTGGAATTCATCGATGATGATGAATTGGTTGAAGTGACACCAAACTTCATCCGACTGCGTAAAAAGTTCTTGAAAGAAAACGAACGACGTCGCGCAGGAAAAGGCTAATGGATTCTTCAATTGTTCTGGATGAGACTTGATCCAGATCAGAATCTGTTGTGTTAGTAAAAAAGCCGGTGGTGCATGAGCATCTACCGGCTTTTTTGTTGGCCCCTTCCTCTAGCGTTGATCTCTGGCGTAGTGGTATATTGCAAAACCATCAAATACGTTAATTAGAGACTGACCGATAAACTGGAGGCTGAACAGTAAAATGTCGGCAGGCCAGTTTTACAATAGCTATACTCATCTCAACGTAAAACACTATCTACAGGGATCTTTCATGCTCGTGCTTTTCCCCGAAATCAAGCCTCACGCAGAACACCGCTTTAAAGTCGATGATATCCACACAATCTATGTGGAGGAATCCGGGAATCCAAAAGGAGTGCCGGTTCTGGTGGTGCATGGTGGTCCAGGGGCCGGGTGTGAATCCTACTATCGCCGTTTTTTTGATGCGGAGCGCTACCGTATTATTCTGTTTGATCAGCGTGGAGCCGGGCGATCGACCCCGTTGGCGGAATTGCAGAATAATACAACGCAGGATCTGGTTTCGGATATGGAATTTATCCGAGCTGAATTGGGCATTGATAAGTGGATGTTGTTTGGTGGATCCTGGGGCTCTTCCCTGAGTCTCTATTACGCGCAACAACACCCCGAGCGCGTACTGGGTATGGTGCTTCGCGGCATATTCCTGTGCCGTAAACAAGACTTTGACTGGTTCTATAGTGAAGGTGGGGCTTCAAGGGTATTTCCTGAGCATTGGCAGGAGTTTTTATCTGTTATACCAGAATCCGAGCGAGACAATCTGATGCAGGCTTATTACCGCCGCCTGACCAGTGATAACGAATTGGAGCAGATTCAGGCAGCCAAGGCCTGGTCAACGTGGGAGGGGCGGTGTGCGACGCTGCATCCAAATCAAAAGGTCGTGGAGCACTTTGGTCACCCGCATGTTGCGATTTCACTGGCACGTATCGAGTGTCATTATTTTCTGAACAAGGCATTCATGGCTGATAACCAATTACTGGATCAAGCCCCTGCGTTGAACGGCATTCCAGGGATCGTTGTCCATGGCCGATACGACATGGTTTGCCCGCTTGATAATGCAGTGTCGCTATGTGATCGCTGGGAGGATGCGGAGTTGCAGATCATTCGTGATGCCGGTCACTCCGCTTCAGAGGCTGCGATTATTGATGGCCTCGTTCGAGCTTGTGAAAAAATGAGCTCACGTTTTGGTCCGGACTTCCTGTGAGTTGGGGTTCGTATCTATATGTTGTATTCAGCGTCTTTTAGTTATGGTCTCGCATTTTCATTGCAATTTTATTTTTGGCATGAATAATGCTTTCTTTTGGACGACATCAGATACCTCTTTAGGGGTATTTCGCTCGGCGTCATTCTAATAATGCAGCAAAAAGCAGAATAGTATGATTATTCTAAATTTCCTGAAGTATGATGCTTTAGTCGTATATGAGACCGGCGGTGACCTGTTTTGAAGGCATTGGTACAGCGCGTCACTGAAGCCCGCGTAGAAGTGAATGGCGAAGTTGTAGGCGAAATCGAACGCGGTATTTTGCTGTTACTTGGTGTAGAGCGTGATGACAATGAGGCATGTGCTGATCGTTTGGCCCAAAAGGTTGCGCAGTATCGGATTTTTGAGGATGAACAAGGCAAGATGAATCGTAGTCTTGTCGACATGGCCGGTGGCCTGCTTGTGGTGTCTCAATTTACGTTGGTCGCGGATACCCGTAAAGGTTTGCGACCGAGTTTCTCCAAAGGGGCGGCACCCTCCGAGGGGCAACGGCTCTATGATTATTTTGTCGAGCAGGCGGGGAAATGGATCGACTCGGTTGCGACAGGGTGTTTTGGGGCGAACATGCAGGTTAGTTTAATAAATGATGGGCCGGTTACGTTTCTGTTAGAGACATAAATTCCGGTTTTAGGGTGGTTAAAAAGTGTGCATTTCTAAGTTGATGAAATGTAATATTTTTCACTCTGGTTCAATCACGAAAGGTTGAAGTGGCGCGCGATTTTGCACTATCAGGATACAAAAAACTGATAAAAAATCGAGCAGTTCGATTTGCAAAAAACGCGACTTTGTATTACAAAATATTTATGAGATAAGCTCTTAAAAACAGCTTGTAAGTATTTGTTTTACAGAATGGAGCAACACCTTTGATTGTGTTGTGAATGCCGTGATTGAGAATGGTAAGCAAATTTTCGCGAGAGAAAGAATGTGAAAATTTTTAGCCATTAAAATTTGACGTATAGAAAGGGCGGTTTAATATTTCTGTCTTATTCGACGTATATTTTATGGCTTGGTTTTTATAATCTCACTCTGCGACAGTCAGGTGGCACAGCCTGGTAAAGTGCAATACTTATTAAGTTTGCTTTATGAAAGGTGCAAGTTGTTTGAACGAATGTATTTTCGTAAAACAGTGATGGGCTTAGTGTTTACCGGTAGTTTGATTGTCAGGCTCGGTATGTAAGGCAGGCTCTTATAAAAGAACAAGGGTAAAAACCCGATTACTTCGCAAGAAGTGAACCTTTAACTCACAAAAGGAAGACGAAATGAAAAAGACTCTGATCGCTTCAGCAGTAGCAGCAGCTACCTTGTCATCAACAGCATTCGCGATGGACCCAGCGTCTGAGCTGGCTGCTAAACTGGACAGCATGCCAACTGTATACGGTAACATTCAGTTGGTTTGGGCGTATGAGAATATTGACGGTGGTACCAGCAATCAGCAATTAGCTGACAATGGCTCTACTTTGGGTGTTAAGCACGAGCACGAAATTGCACCTGGCCTGACTGGTTTCATGAAGGCTGAATTGGAATTTACTGCCGATGAGAAAGGTCCGAATGGTCTGGACAAACTGGACGAAGCGTACATTGGACTGAAGGGCAACTTTGGTAAAGTGTGGGTCGGTTCTGATGACTCCATTTATGAAAGCTATGTCGATAAAATTGTAAACTACTACGAGTACGCAGATCTGAATGTTGGTGGAAACTACGACACCGGAGAAGGCGACCTGATCCAATATGAAACGCCTAAAATCGCTGGTGGTTTGACTATCGGTGCAGCTGTTCAAATCAACGGTGATGCAGAAAACGCAGATAAGTCTTACCCTTACCAAATCGGCGCGAAATATTCCATGGACGCAATCACGGTTGCTGTAGCGATGGATTCCAACGATGGTGACGAAGGTCCAAACTCCAACACTTATGGTGTAATGGCTGGCTTTGGCGCTGATAATTTCAGTGTATCTGCTGAGTTCCAAACCCGTGAAGATGTGGCTGATTTGTTTGGCGTATTTGCCAGCTTCTCTGCGGGTGCAAACACTTTCGCTGTTTCATACGAATTTGAAGATCAGGATTCTGGCGATGAAGTTAACGTAATCTCTGCACAAGCACTGCACAACATGTCTGATAACATGTATGTGTATGTAGAAGGTTACTGGGCTGATGCAGAGCCAGAAGGAAGTTCTGATAGCACAGAAACAACTCAACTGGCTTTGGGTGCTGTATACGCATTCTAAGTTTCCAGATTGAAAGTTTCTTTCGAAAAACCGGCGCGATGGCGTCGGTTTTTTTTCGCCTGATATTTTTCGCGCTATTGATGGTATGCTGTGCTGATCGATCCTTGATAGCAATGGAAGACCCCAAATGAGTAGTGAGATAGAACTCAAGTTTTTAACCACACCCGAGCAATTGGAAAGATTGCAAACTGTGCTGATCGCCAAGGAGGCGCAACATACCCGGCAACATCTCGTCAACATTTACTTCGATACGCCTGAAAGGTTATTGCAGCAACACAAGGTCGCGTTAAGAATTCGCAAAGCGGGTGAGCGCTTTATCCAGACGCTGAAAACAAAAGGCAAGAGTGTCGGGGGCTTACACCAGCGCAATGAATGGGAATGGGATCTGGATAAGCCCGTGCTCAATGGCGATTATTTAGCCACGGCCGAATGGCCGGAGCAAGTTTCAATCGACAGCCTGGCTCCGCTGTTTGAAACGAACTTTGTTCGGACTCAATTTGTTGTGCGTCATAATGGGGCGCTGTTTGAGGTTGCGTGCGATCAGGGGGCAGTGGAAGCGGGCGGAAAATCTTCCCCTATATGTGAACTGGAATTGGAAATCAAAGAAGGGGCTGTCCCGGATTTGATTGGCTTTGCACAATCACTATTGCAACAAGTCGGCTGCTATCCCAGTGATATCAGCAAAGGCGAACGAGGGTATTATCTATCGGGCTGTCTGGAATTCAAACCGGGTAGCGCCAGAATCAAGAGCGCCATGACCATTGCTCAATTTGCCAGCTATCAGGTGGAACAATGGATTGCCGGCGTTGACCAGTTTATATTGACGATGGAGCCGCGTTTTTTAGCAAAATCGTCGCAAGCATTAAGTGTATTGATGCAGCTTGATGATGCCGGGTTAATTTTTGATGCAGGTGTTGCCTGTGATGATGTAACGTTTGCCCGGGTTGCCGGTCAGTTTGATGAGCACCGTAGATTACTGGAGCAAATCATGCATGCTTGTTCGAATGATGCCGCTCCAACAGGTGCTCGTGATAGTATCGTGAGAGACTTGTGTGAGAGTAGTGATATGGCCATGATAGCATTAGCGATTATGGAAATCGCGACCCAGAGTGGGTTGCCATAGATCTGGCAAGGGCTGTAGTTTGAACCAATGTTTGAACCAATGCTTGAACAAAGGTTTGAACAAAAGCTTGAAAAAGAGAGAGGCGTGATGTACCGAATCCTTTGGCAGAGGGGGATTTTTGGGTTACTTCTCCTGCTGCACTGTGCCACATTGTCGGCGCGAGAACCCGAATGGGGTCTCTATGCCGAGCTATTGGACGAGTATGTTGCGCCGGATGCAAAATTTGGTATCGAAGCAAATTTCGTAGACTACCGCCGTCTCAGACATGATCCCCGCTTTCAGCAGCTGATCGAAGAATTGGCTACTTTCAATCCTGAACAACTCGATGGTAACAATGAGCGTAAAGCTTTTTATCTGAATACTTACAATATATTGGCCATTAAAAAAGTAATCGATAATTGGCCGGTTCGAATGGTTAAATCTCTTGGTAGCCTTTTTAATCCAGTCTGGAATCATCATGCAGGGTTTATCGGAGGCAAAAGCATGACACTGAGTCACCTGGAGCACAACGTCCTACGTAAGATGCATGATCCTCGGGTGCATATGGCCTTGAATTGTGCTTCTCTGAGTTGCCCGGACTTGCGTCTTGAGCCCTACACGGGTGATAAGGTCGAGGCACAGCTCGACGATCAGTGTCGTCGTTTTCTGCATCAGCCATCAAAAGGGGCAAAAATCGTTGGCAAATACCTCCATGTGTCCAGTATTTTTAAATGGTTTGAAGCTGACTTTGACGCGGTTGGTGGTGTTCGTAAATTTATTTTTCAGTACCGCCCTGATCTACCGTCCGCGATAAAAATCGAGGCTGATATCGATTACGACTGGACTGTCAATGCTCACCTTAGCGGACGAGAGCTCCGTGAGATTCGAGTTGAGGCAAATTTCTAACGGCGATTCTGGCGTAACTCAGGTACTGAGGTTACGCCAGATTTATGATGTTTGATTCTCCAGATAGCGGTTTTCGTGAATCCAGGCTGATGCCTTAGAACCGGTACGATACCCCTACCATATACGCAAACGGATCGATCTCGACATCCGCTTTTGCGGTGACTGTGCCCGCATTGGTTTCTGCGGTGATGGTTGCTTCTGTTTCAATATCGATCCACCACATTGCGGCGTTGATGCCCCAGTTTTCATTAATGGCATAGTCGATACCGAATGTCAGTGACGCGCCGATGGAGTCATCCAGTTCCAGCTTGCTGGATGTTGCCTCGACACCTGCGACTGGCGTGTCCGCAATCGATGCCAGCACACCTACAGCCCCTGTCAGTGTGTCGGTGGTTTTTTCGCTGAAGAATATGGTGTAATTCAAGCCGACACCGAAATAGGGTTGTATGTCGGAATCCGGATCGTTCAAATAAAACTCAACAGAGAGTGTGGGCGGCAGGTGTTTTGTCGAGCCCAGTTTGCCCACTCCGGCGATTGCATCGGTTGCGTAAATGTCATGCTCAAATGGGGTTGCGGCGAGTAGCCCAAGACCGATGTGGTCGGTGAACATATAGGTTGCGGTCAGGCCGAGCTGGGCATTCGGATCCACACCGACTTTAGCGCCGGAAACTTCACCCAATGCCGGGTTGGTGATGCGAACATTCGAGCTTTCTTCCTGTGGCTCAACCAAAACTGGACCGGCGCGGCCAATTACGGTTCCACTTTGATGCGCCCAGGTTGCACTGCTGATCGCGCTTAAGGTGGCACCAAGTATCAGAGCATTTCTAAGTGTGTTCGCCATAATGTCTTACCTTATTTGTCAAAATTCGAAAACAAGGCCAGTTTACGAATTTGCAAACAAGGTTTTTTGATGTAGGGCAACTTTTGCTTTTGACCGAGTTCCTGCTCAATTGGAATAGAACAAGACTCTGATTTAGGTCAATTTTAAGTTGTTACGATCGAGTTTAGCCTGGGCTGACGCGCCATCTAGTGTTCTATGTCTGCTTCCCGTTCCAGTGCCTGCTTTTGTCTGTCCCAGTTTTGCTTGCGCTGGCGGTAGTGGCGGATGGCTTCCTGAATTTCGGTTTCAGCAGGTTCAAGATCAGCTTTGACCAGTACAATCAATGCGTGGGCATCGATTCGTTCGTCATGTTTCGGGTGACAAATCACTTCCTTATCTTCATCCACATACGCCATCGCGGTGCCGAGTCCAGCCTGGATTAATGCACAAACTATTTCAGCCCAGGTAAGGCCGCTAATTTTAACATCGTATCGGGTGGGGTGATCTTGTTCGTGAGAGAACAGGTCCTCCAGTATTTTCTCCGAACCGGGTGCCAGTATGGCGCGTACCAGAATTTCCGGGTAGCTTCGCACTGGTCGGATGATGGCTTGAGCCCCCAGGCGTTTGAGACGCTCACGGTTTTCATCGCGGACGCATTCGACAATCGCTTTATCTGCAAGCTTGTGCTCCATCAGTCGATGCAAAACATCAAAGGTTGCACTGTCTGATATTGCGCTATTTTCGTCGCGGGCCAGGATAACAATATGTTTTGCTGCATGGACATTTACCGCTCTGAGGTCACCGGGATTGTCGCTGCTGCCATGATAGTGAACGACACCGAGTTCTGCCAGTTCTGTTGGCAGGCCGCCAGGGAACTGGTCCGTGAGAATCTGGATTGGTGTACTACGATAAAGTGCATGAGCCCTGATCTGGCTCACTAAGCGAATGTAGTATTCTGTGGTATGGTTTCGGGGTGAATTGATTATCAGAATGTGGTTGATCATGTTCCATCTCCATTTCCCGGTCCGGATCAGTTCGCGCTTGAAAAATCGGTAGTCGATATAGTCGCTGACAATGAGGGTTAGCAAGGTAATCCCGGTTATATACAATAAGCCGATGGTTGCAATCTTCCCTGCGGGCGTCGCGGCAGACAGATCCCCGTAGCCAACGGTGGTCAGTGTTGTCAGCGTGAGCCACAGGGCGTTAAAAAGAGAGAGCTCTTCGAGCCAGACCATCGCCAGGGTATGCGCACCAATTAGGGCGAACAGGATCATAAACAGGCGATTGATTCGTCGTTTGATCTGCCAATTAGTTTGGTAGACAGCTTTTCGATGTTGAATCGGTTTATATCGCTGGCTACTCTGATAAGACGTTTGCTGTTCTGAATTGGCCATGCCGGGTCAGCACTCGAGAATGAATGAAAGGATAAAAGATTAACGGACTGGATCCGTTATTCATCAACAGGAATCACTTTAACGTTAAGGGGCACCGCGTGCTTGCAGATCAATCCCCAATCGCAGAAATAGTAGCTCAACTGCCCACGGCATTCCATCCGAGTATTCATAAACGTTGCCAGGTTTATGCGGAGCAAGCGACGGCTGAACAACGAGACGCACTCCTGGCGTTGCCCTCAACCAGCCTGGAAAACCTGATCAAAATCTGGGGGCTGAGTGATTTTGTCGGTGAATACACGTCAAACCGCCCGGAATTGATGTTGGAGATGTTGGCTTCGGGTGACCTTGTTTCGGTCTATACCGAACGGGAATATCGACAGCGGTTACAGGCCCGGATTGACGACTGTACCGAGGAAAGCCAGCTGATGGCAAAACTCAGACAATTTCGTAATCGCGAAATGTGTCGAATCATCTGGCGGGATATGTTACGCCAGGCGGATCTAAACGAAACCATATCCAGCATGACCGCTTTGGCGGACACATGTATTGATCTCGCACTGGAATGGCTCTATCAGGACAGCTGCGCCAAGTGGGGAACCCCCATGCAGAAACAATCTGATGGCGAGCGTGTGCCGCAGCGTATGGTTGTGATCGGTATGGGCAAGCTGGGCGCCCATGAGTTGAATGTATCGTCTGATGTCGATCTGATTTTTGCTTATCCCCATAATGGAGAGACTGTGGGTTCCGGCCGGACTATGGAAAATCAGGCCTTTTTTATCCGCCTGGGTCAGCGGTTGATTTCCGTGATCGACAAAGTGACAGCAGATGGCTATGTCTTCCGGGTTGATATGCGTTTGCGTCCCTATGGCCAGAGTGGAGCATTGGCACTGAGCTTTGCCGCGATGGAAGAATATTATCAGGATCAGGGTCGGGACTGGGAGCGTTATGCCATGATCAAAGCCCGCGTGGTGGCGGGTGACTACCAATCCGGCGCCATGCTCTTGCACGAATTAATACCGTTTGTTTATCGGCGGTATATCGACTTCAGCGCGTTCGAGTCACTCCGTGATATGAAGCGCATGATTGTTCGTGAAGTTCAGCGTAAGGGTCTTGAGGACAATATTAAACTCGGATCGGGCGGCATTCGGGAGATCGAGTTTATTGCCCAGGCATTTCAATTGATTCGAGGTGGTCGGGACAAGCAGCTCCAACAGCGAGAATTACAGCGTATTCTGGTTGCATTAGGTGAAGAAGAATTATTACCTGTCGCAGCAGTTCATGACTTGCAGGATGCCTATGTATTCCTCCGCAATCTGGAACATGCAATACAAGGAATTGCTGATCAACAAACCCAGCGGTTGCCCGGGGGGGCGCTTAATAAAGCGCGAGTTGCATTCAGTATGGGGTTTTCGCAATGGCAGGATTTATTATCCCGGCTTCAAATCAGGCGCGACAAGGTTGCCCAGCACTTTGCAGATGTTGTGTCGTTTGAGGAGGAACAAACGAACGAAGCCATGGCGATTGATGAAGATGATGTCATATTGTGGTCGATGAGGTTATCGGAGGAAAGTGCGCTCGCACTATTGCTCGAAAAAGGATTTGATCAGCCGGAGCGTACACTGAAAAATATTGTTGATCTGCGCACGAGTCGTTCGGTTCAAGTGATGCAGTCACAGGGGCGGCAAAGGCTGGATCGCTTCATGCCGTTGTTGATTTCAAAGGTCGCCGCTGCCGATGCGTCCTCTGAAACGTTTTCCAGGGTTTTGCGCCTGGTTGAATCTGTCGTGCGACGAACGGCTTATCTGGTGCTCTTGTACGAAAATCCCGGCGCGCTGGAGCAGTTGGTTTTCTTGTGTTCAGCCAGTCCCTGGTTTGCGGAACAAATGGCGCGGACACCCCTGCTGCTGGATGAGTTGTTGAATTCGCACAGTCTCTATTCACCTCCAGAAAAAGCTGAACTGGATAGTGAATTGCAGCAGCAACTCCTGCGCGTACCGGTCGAAGACCTTGAGGAACAAATGGAAGTGTTGCGACACTTTCAGAAGGCACATGTGTTGCGTGTTGCCGCATCTGAGCTGAACGGCACATTACCGCTGATGAAAGTAAGTGATTATCTCACCTTCATTGCTGAGTCAATGCTGGCTCAGGTGCTTGATATGGCCTGGGCCTCGATGACGGCCAAATATGGTTACCCTCAACGGGAACCAGGCGTTGCCTGTGGCAAAGACTTCGTAATTATCGGCTATGGCAAGGTTGGTGGAATCGAGCTGGGTTATGGTTCCGACCTCGATCTGGTTTTTATCCATGATGCCCCTTCGAATTTGTATACGGACGGAGATAAATCCATTGATAATGTGGTGTTTTTTACCCGTCTTGGGCAACGTATCATCCATATACTGAACACGCAAACCCCGTCTGGTATGTTGTACGAAGTTGATATGCGTTTACGTCCTTCAGGTAACTCCGGCTTATTGGTGTCCTCAATTGGTGCGTTTCGCCAGTATCAGGAGCAAGATGCCTGGACCTGGGAGCATCAGGCCCTGGTTCGGGCTCGACCGCTCGCTGGCAGTGATCGTGTTGCAGAACAGTTTATGGCGGTGCGAGAGGCTATTCTAGGGCAAAGTCGGGAGCGTCTGAAATTAAAGCAGGATGTGTGTGAAATGCGAGAAAAAATGCGCGTCAGCTTGGGCACCGATGCAGCAGAACAGCATGAAACCTTTCACATCAAACATGATAGCGGCGGTATTGTCGATTTGGAATTCCTGGTGCAATATCTTGTTTTAGCGTGGTCGGAACAATTTCCCGCACTGTATCGCTGGACGGACAATATTCGGGTTCTCGAAGAGGTCGGAGAGTGTGGTTTGCTCCCGAAAGAGAAAACCGATCAACTGATTCAGGCCTATATTGTGCTGCGCTCCATGATGCACAAACTATCGTTGCAGCAGCAGGCGAATACCGTCTCTGCGCAGCTGTTTCCTCAGGAGCGTAAACTGATTTCTGATACGTGGTCGGAAGTGATGCTGTCGACAAGCGATTTGATTTAATGATCCGGCGATAATGTTTGATGAATATGACGCCAAATGGAATAAAAGCTGCTAGAATATTTCGCCGGTTTTGCAGGGGGCGGGTGTGATGATTATCCTATTCCAACCCAACGCCCCTGTTGGTGATTAATGGTGGCTGCCAGGGGATGTCCCTGAACCTCCGTGAAGCGAATAATCTGTCATTTTAGGAGCAAATGAATTATGTCAATGGCTGACCGCGATGGTCTGATCTGGTTAGATGGCGAGCTGGTTCCCTGGCGCGACGCCAAAGTTCATGTGTTAACCCACACCTTGCATTATGGTATGGGCTGCTTTGAAGGGGTCAGAGCCTACGAAACAGACCAAGGGGCGGCGATTTTCAAATTGCAGGAGCATACGGATCGCCTGTATCGGTCTGCCCATATTTTACAGATGGCAATGCCATTTGAAAAAGATGAAATGAACGAGGCGCAACGTGCGGTGGTACGTGAGAATAATCTTCACGAGGCTTATTTACGACCAATGGCGTTTTATGGCTCGGAAGGTATGGGTCTGCGTGCAGACAATCTGAAGGTCCACGTGATGGTTGCTGCATGGGAGTGGCCTTCATACATGTCACCTGAAGCGAAAGAAAAAGGGATCAAGGTTCGCACGTCTTCCTACACTCGTCACCATGTCAATATCAGCATGTGCAAGGCAAAGGCGAACGGACACTACATCAATTCCATGCTGGCTTTGAATGAAGCATTAAAAAGCGGTTGTGAAGAAGCGTTGTTACTGGATAACGAAGGGTATGTCGCGGAAGGCAGTGGCGAGAATATTTTTATTCTGCGTGATGGCGTGATGTACACACCTGAGTTGACCAGTTGTCTCGATGGTATCACCCGTAAAACAATATTCACCTTTGCGGAAGAGCTGGGTGTGAAAGTGGTCGAGAAGCGAATTACCCGTGATGAGGTATATGTGGCCGATGAAGCCTTCTTTACCGGGACGGCTGCAGAAGTATTACCAATCCGGGAACTGGATAGTCGCCAGATCGGCAGTGGTGCACGCGGCCCGATTACAGAAAAGTTCCAGACCATGTACTTCGATGCTGTTAAAGGGCGTCGTGAGCAAAATAAAGAGTGGCTTACGCTGGTAAAATAATTTGCGAGCCAGTTCAGTGATCTGTGGCCATGGCTGCCACTATTGAGACTTCATGTATTTGTGCTGAATGTTGCGCAATACATTGCGTGTCGTTTCACTGGAGAAAAAGCGATCATAGAGAAGCCGGGCTTGTTGTCCGGCTTTTTTATGTCCGCTGTTTTCAATATTCTTAGTCTCTCCTTGATCCTTATGTTCCTCGTGCCAGAGATTGACCTGTTGGTAAATCGCGTCGGCAATGGCTTCAGGATTACCCGGTGGAACCAGCGTTAAACCATTCTGCATCGATGCGGGGACTTCAGGGTAGGCAAATCCGTCCAGTGTAATAACCGGACGCCCGCAGGCAAGGCTTTGGTAAACCTTGTTGGGTATCACTCGCATCGACTTTTTTCCGATGCCGAAGACACCGAGACAGATGTCGGCCTGATGAATGCGCTGAGGCAGTTGTTCGTAGTCAATCCAGTCTTCAAATTGAATGTCTACAGTTTCAGAAGCCGTTTGTTTGGCAATCGCTTCGCACTTTTGCCGGTCAGGGCCTGCTCCAAGCAGGGTCAGTTTGATCTTCGGGCCCGTATAATATTTGGCCGCTTCTACAATGTAGGTTGCACCCTGCAAGCCAATAAAACTTCCGTAAAACAGCAACTCAGGATTGGTTTTTGGTGTTTCAGGGGCTTCGATAAAGCGGTGTTCTTCGGCGCAAACCGGTATGACAAACGTGTCATCAGGGGCCGCATTCAAGGTTTCCTGAAAAAAAGTTTTGTGGGCTTCAGTGTCAGCTATAATTGCGGAGGCCCGTTTGAACAGGCCCTGTTCCCAAGCAAGAACCCGTTTCGCTTTCGCGCTGTTTTCAGGGTATTTTTGCCTTTCAAATACGCGCTTGTCGTATGCGCTGATCAGTGGATCGAATATTACGGGAATCGATTTGCGCGCAGCCCACTGGCTGGCGGGCTTCAAGTCTCGATGGCGAAAGCAGGGAACCCAGACAGCATCCACATTTGGAACCTGACTGAACAGCGCTTGCCAATACCCCAGAGCCGACACGGCCGGATGAAAGTAACTTACGCGCCATCCCAAAGCTTGCATATTTTCGAGAACGACCCGGTCCCGGGAATAGCCCTGTCCTTTGTTGCCATAACGGCCCCAGAATAAAATGTGAGGTTTACCGTTTGGCATACTTGATTGTGTACTAATCGTCATTCTCCTGATCAGGATTTACGAATCTTCTCGATGGTTGCAGTGGTGGAACAGTTGTCTTCAACCGAAAGCACCCGGATGTCACCACCATAGCGGGTTACAATGTCTGCCCCCACCACTTGATCCAGCGAGTAGTCACCCCCTTTGACCAAAACATTGGGCTTGAGTGCCTCGATCAAGGGTTCGGGGGTATCTTCCGAGAAGCTAATCACCCAGTCTACTGACTTCAGTGCACTCAACACACGCATGCGTCGATCCAAACCGTTCACGGGTCGATTGGGGCCTTTGAGTCGGCTGACTGAGGCATCGTCATTGATTGCGACAATGAGCCGGTCACCCAGTCGTTTGGCATCTTGCAGGTAGCCGACATGCCCGGCATGAAGTATATCGAAACAACCGTTGGTAAAGACGATTCGTTTCCCTGCTGCACGAGCATTACTGACCGCTTCCCGTAATTGCTCAAAGCTCATCATGCCCCGTTCAAGGTCATGATCGGCATCAATGGCTAACTTGAGTTCGGCAGCGGTTGTGGTGGCCGTACCCAGTTTGCCGACCACGATGCCGGCTGCCACGTTGGCGAGGGCGACCGAGGTTTCCAGGTCAAGTCCCGAGGCAATGGCAACCGCCAGGGTTGAAATAACCGTATCACCGGCCCCGGTGACATCAAACACTTCTTTTGCTTGGGCAGGAAAGTGGTGGTATTCACCGGATTGTTTTACCAGCGTCATGCCATGTTCACTCCGGGTGATCAGCAATGACTCGATCTGATGCTCATGAATCAGGGACAGGGCTTTGTTGATAATATCGTCTTCGCTTCTGCACTGACCCGCTACCGCTTCAAATTCTGCCATGTTCGGCGTCAACAGGGTTGCATGTCGATATCGAGAAAAATCAGTTCCTTTGGGGTCGACTAAAACCGGCACAGAGCGCTGCTTTGCTTCAGTTATCAGGTCACGGCACTGTAAGAGTGCGCCCTTACCGTAGTCGGATAGAATCACGATATCGGCATCGGCTAATCGTGAATTGAATTGATTGCCAAGACTTTGTCTCATTTGCGCGGATGGTGACGCTTCAAAGTCAGCCCTGATCAGCTGTTGGTGACGGCTGATTAGCCTCAGCTTGGTGATGGTTCTATAGTGCTCGTCAATGCTGAGATCATGCCGTATTTCTGCACCATCCAGCAGTCGGGTCAGGGTTGTCGCGGCATCATCCCTGCCTACAATACCGACTAAATTCGCTTGGGCACCCAAAGCAGCAACGTTTAAAGCCGCATTGGCTGCACCGCCCGGGCGGGATTCCTCTTTATTAACAGCGACCACAGGGACGGGGGCTTCCGGTGAAATGCGCGAAGTATCACCGTGCCAATAAGTGTCCAGCATCAAATCTCCGGCAATCAGGACATTGGTCTTTTTGAACCGGTTGAGATCAACTTGCATACCATCGGATCCTTTTGCTATTTCTGGTCAGGTCGTTGTGACAAGGTTTCATTCTCTTCGATTAGTGCACAAAGTATGTGCCCGATCATGATGTGGCATTCTTGAATGGTTGCGGTTTCCGACGCCGGAACCGACAGTGTTTGATCCGCCTGATCGACAATATTGCCGCCACAGCCCGTCATGCCAATGGTAGTACACTGAATATCTCGAGCTGAGTGGATCGCCGCCAAAATATTTTTGGAGTTACCAGATGTTGTGATACCGATGAATACATCCCCTTTTTGGCAAAGCGCCTCGACCTGACGGGCAAAAACCTGCTCATAGCCGTAATCGTTACCGATGGCGGTGAGGGCTGACGTATCGGTTGTTATTGCAATGGCCGGTAAACCGCGTCGTTCTTTTTTATAGCGCCCGACCAGTTCGGCTGCGATATGCTGGGCATCAGCCGCACTGCCGCCATTTCCCGCAAGTACGATTTTCTTACCGTTTAGTAACGCATCAGTGCAGGTTTCTGCAACGGTGTTTAGTGCTGCCAGAAATGATGCATCATTAAGCAGCTTGGTTTTGGCCTCGACACTGCGGTTGATATGCTCTGCAATCAAGGAAGTGTGGGGGTATTTGACTGTCATGGTAAGAATTCCAGTATCAGAGACAGGCGGGTTTACGCGAAAGATCGCATCAAGCCGCCGGGGATTTTGGATCAATGTCGTCGTGGTGCCGATTCTGCAAGATGTGGGCGAATAAGTCGAGTTACTAAACTGATTTTTGCACTGACCTATACTGCCATCACGGGTTCAGAATTATTTTATTCCTGTAAATAGGGGGCCAGTGTTTCTAAACCCTGGCTGAGATCAATTCGTTCGTAAATATTCGGGTCTACCGTTAATTGGCTGGCTGATGGACATTGCAGTTCCGGATCATGAAGCACGGTGCTCCAAGGGCCGAAGGGGTTGGCGATAATCCAGTTCGTAGCGCCGAAGATCCCGATGGTAGGCGTTTTCATCGCGGCGGATAAGTGCATTGCAGCAGAGTCGGTGGAAACTGTAAGAAAGCTGTTGCGAAGTAAAGATTTTAATTCTGTGAGTGAGGTTTTTCCCGCCACGTTACTGTGGGGGACTTTAATATTCCGGGTTAACTCGTTTACATAGTCCACCTCATCATGTGCGCCGGTGAACTTTATTGGAAGCCCGAAACGCTCGTAGGCCTCGATGGCGAAGGCCTCCCACTTGTGTGCAGGCAGTCTTTTTGAGGCCCATTTGGCGCTGGATCCTGTGTTGAAGACGATGTAATCTCGGGGCTTGGGGGTAAAGTTTAAATCCAATTTTAGCTGGGGGGCTAACTTTTGCGTCACCTGATGATGGATGTATGCTGCGCCGTTGGAAATATCCGCACCTTTCGCATTGAAGTGACGGACACCACTGAGGAACGTAATCGCCTTGCTACGGTCATTGCCTTGATAGTCGAGAATCAGTTCGAAGCGTTGCTTGCGAATGGTTTTAATGAGCTGATAGACGGTGGCCAGTTTTTTGTTTTCCAGTACCAGAAACTGGTCGTATTCATCTT
Source organism: Oleiphilus messinensis (assembly GCF_002162375.1). Lineage (GTDB taxonomy): Bacteria > Pseudomonadota > Gammaproteobacteria > Pseudomonadales > Oleiphilaceae > Oleiphilus > Oleiphilus messinensis. The sequence continues at coordinate 809,331 of NZ_CP021425.1, forward strand.
CAAGAAGTGCTTTGCCAAGTGGGCTTGTAATAACGACGGGTTTCCAGGGAAGTGTATTCCAAGTGGGCATCGCCGCTGCGATGTCACCCAGAGCACTGAATCTCATAATAGCTAAATTCACGATTAAACTCCGTTATCTCCGTTTTGATTGTGGCAAAGCTCGAATTCAGTTTACTGCTTTTTCAGCTCTCAAAGGCGTGGGATTAACCTGACTGCCAATGTAATAAAGAAGGCCGAGAAAGAATGGCAGTAGAAAACTCATGATTTTCGATGTGTAACTTTTATCTAGTATTCCGCCCACCAGCAGTGCGCCTGCAGAGGCGAGAACAACGGCATACAACAGGCGTTCCCGAGTGTCTACGGCACGATAAACTGCAACGGAAAACCGAAAGAACACCAATAACCAGGCGCTATAGATCAATACCCCTGGCAGCCCTAATTCATACCCCACTTCCAAAAAAATGTTGTGGATATGTTTTACTTCCCAAACTAAATCAATTTCAGTCAACGTTCGTTTGATGCCCGTGCCGGTTATCAGGTTCTCTGGCGGATTTTGCAGTACTTGGGACCAAATCTCGAATCGGTGATTGCTCAGGCTGCGTATCAGTTCTGCCGGTGTCAACTCCAAAGCCTCGGGAACTGAGTCAATTGCCTGGGGCGGAAGGTTGTGTTCCGCAGGAATAGTGAGGTCGACAAACAGAACGAAAATCAGCGCACCGAGCAGTGCAACAGGGAGCCACAGTAGTTTACGCTTCAGAAACAGGAAAAATATACAGAAGCTTGCAAGCAACATCATGAGCTCCGTTCGGCTATCTGCAAACAGTAATAGCAGTATACATAGACTTCCAATGGCGATACTGACCGATTTCCGGATCCTGGAGTGTATGCCAATTGCATATAGTGCAATGGGAAGCAGCGCAGTCATGACCATCCCATTGAAATCAATGGCGGGTACACACTCCGAATTCAAGCGACATTCGATGGTTTTAACCGCAAATATCGGTATTGGTAGCAGCAGCAGTGTACTGTGTCGACGAAGCTGTTTGGGGATGTTCTCAATTTGCGCAAAGCGCAAAACCAGTAGTGCAATACTGCTGGTCGCAATAAAGCTCAGCACTTGTTTAATTGTGCCCAGGGTTGGAGCCGTAATGATGCTTGTGATTACAAGCCAGGTAGCGAGGGCGAGATAAAAGCACATCGGCAGACTTGGCCGGAGAGATTTCTCAGATGTCACTTTCGAAGCTTGATACAGTAAATAAAGTAAACTGCCGGCCAGCAACAGATTGCCCAGTGCGCGCCCGATATCAAAAGCAATCATGGTGAAAATCGGGGCAAGAATGACGATAACCGCTGGTGAGGTGTAGCTTGTACGGTCAAATGGTTGAGCATTGATCACGATAGTGCCTCAGCGATGACCTCTAAATTATTGCGCAGGTGAGCTGAATTGAGCGTGCCGAGAATGGTGGAGGTCACGCCGGGCATTTGATACAGGGCATTGAACGTCTGTTGAATCTGGGTCGAACTGATTGCGTGTCCCGAGGCGAACACTTTTTTCACCAGGATCCCTTTATTCAATTTGTGAGCTGCTTCAATCACCTCCCGTTCCTGAGTCTCCTTCAGGTTGTAGGTCACCATTGCACAATCTGCCTTGGCTAAGGTGGATAAGCCGCCTTGTATCGTTTTACTGGACATGCCGAACGCCTTGATTAGTCCTTTGCGTTTCAGCTCCGCGAGCGTATCCAGTGCGCCATACTGTTCGATGATTTCCATGTCCCGGCCATCGGAATGGATAAGAACAATGTCGATATAGTCGGTTTTAAGCCGCTTTAAACTCCTTGCGACGCTTTCCCGAATGGCGGGTGCTGAAAAATCATAGCGGGATTGTCCTGTGCGGGAATCAAACTCCTCTCCAGCTTTACTGCAGATAACCCATTGTTGCCGTGTGTTACCCAATAGCTGGCCCAATCGTATTTCACTGTTGCCGTATGCAGGCGCGGTATCCAGTAAGTTAATGCCGGAATCTTTGGCGATTGCCAGTAAGTTTTGTGCCTCGGTATCAGTCGGAAGTGAAAATCCATGGGGGTATTTCACACCTTGATTCCGACCCAGCTTCACGGTGCCCAAACCTGCGCGGCTGACGGCGATTCCGGTATCGCCCAGTAAGGCTTTTGGCAGATCCTGAAAGATCTTTGATGGCTTGTTCATGGTTTCACCATTTCTATCGATCAGTCCATTGAGCTCGCGTCACCCCATAACGGAGCCTGGAGTTTGGGGGGGCCGAAAGTGGCTGACAGTGTTGACTCTATATTTGTCGTGCGCTCATCGTTAATGGGTCCGAGCTGTTGTAACACGCGGTCTGAAAGATCCGGAGAAAGCGCAAGTTTAGTGGGCCAGCCGACCATGATATTTCTGACTTTTTGACAGTAGGCTTGATCCGGGCGATTGTTTTGATCCTGATGAGGCTCGGCTCGATCAAGCCTCAGCGTTTTCCATTTCGGGTTTTGCAATTGTACCCAGGGAAGCAATGTTTTGAGTGTGTTTTCGCTCTTTGTGATGAGCGCTTCTGGCGTTTGTTCTACACCTTCTTCAGCAAGCAGCCCACCCAGATACCAGGCTTTTCGGTGGTCTTTCGAGCGGGTTGATGATACCGGGTGAGTGGTAATCGTGAGTAAGGGTTTGGCTGAACTGCCAATGCAATGGGCGTAAATATCGGGTGCCTGGTCATGCTCAACCATTGCCATATGTAGGGGGCGCAGTTGCATTTTTATCTCAGGGACATTCAGGTAGTTTTGCAGTTTTTCGAAGCCTGAACCGGCACAGACCAGTAGTTGACTGAACGTGATTTTGATCGGGTATTTGTGGAACTGTAATGCTACAAGTGTACCGTCCGCGTTAAATTCAGGGGCGGCATCCAGAGTGATGTCACTCTGAAAGATAACTGATTTGTTGCGGTTGTATAGTTTTGCCAAAACGCTTGGAATATCCAGTACCAGTTCATCCAGCTGGTATAAACTGCCCTTGAAGCGAGCGTCTTGAAATACTTCAGGACGCTCACTCTGCGCGACTTTCAAGGTTCGTCCCTGCATGACCTTGCTGGCGAAAAAAGAAGTCATCTTGGCCGAGAGGGACTGGGTAGACCACAAATAATGCGCCGGGGAAAGTAATTTAACCCCGCGGAGGTCGATTTCGCCGTGCCCCTCCAGACAGTCACGCCAGCGACCGGGCATGGCCTTGATCGCATTGGCGGCGCCCGACAATACGCCATCCAGTGTGTATTTTGCACCACCATGGATAATACCTTGAGAGAATACCGTCTGGCCTCCCCCTATTGTACCGGGCTCGAGCAGTATAGCCTGGTATCCTGCCTGCCTGACCCGATCCAGGCACCAAAGACCGGCAATGCCCCCGCCAAGGATCACGAGATCGACCGTCAGGTTTTGAGTTTCTTGCTTGGATTGAAGGTGGCTACCGTTGCTGGACACTGTTAGGCTCTTTAAGTCACATGAGACGCTGCAATTGCGTTGAGCATCATTGGCTGTCTGGGCCGCTATTCTAACGAGGTTGCAGAAAGGTTTCACCTTTTAGATTTGATTGAATTCCTGTTGAGGGGCATTATGTCGCTCTGAAACAGGTGTGTAATGATGGGTTGTACCGATTGAAGGTAGCGATGAACAAGATTAAAGCCAGGCTTGCAGTTGGTTTGATTCGTATTGTGTCCTTGCTGTCCCTTGCCTCCGTTCAGAAGCTTGGGGCGTTTTTGGGGATGGTGTTATGGCGCACGGGCAGTAGCCCGGCGAAAGTTACAAAGATTAATATTGATCTTTGTTTTCCGGAGCGTTCGGAGGCTGAGCGTGAAAAGCTGGCCGCGCAGAGTTTACAGGAAACCTGTAAAACCTTTCTGGAAATGGGGGCGATTTGGGAATGGCCTGTTTCCAAAAGTCTCGGCTTGGTCCGTGAAGTCAAGAACAAACGCCTGTTCGATGAAGCCAGAGCAAGTGGTCAGGGATTGATCGTGCTGGGTCCACACTTGGGTAACTGGGAGTTGTCCGGCTTGTATTTGTCGTCACTGACGGAGATGGCGGCCCTGTACCGGCCACCCAAGGTCAAGGAGCTTGAGACCTATATGTCTCAGGTTCGCGGACGTTCCGGTTCCGAGCTGGTGCCTACGGATAAACGGGGGGTGATTCGCTTGTTTTCGATTCTCAAACGGGGCGGGGTTGTCGGTGTTCTGCCGGATCAGGTGCCGGATGACTCGGGTGGCGTGTTTGTGCCGTTCTTTGGCGTACCTGCCAATACGATCAAGCTGGTATCGAAAATGGTCGAGAAAACCGGAGCCCGAGTGCTTTGTCTTTATGCGCAGCGTTTACCTTCCGGGCATGGTTTTGTTTTGGTTTTTCGTGATGTCGATCCGCTTTTGTATTCCCGTGATCTGACTGATTCGGTTACAGGATTGAACAAGTCGGTGGAGCGTTGTGTATTGGACATCCCGACCCAGTACCAGTGGGAATACAAGCGATTTAAACACTATCAACCGGGTCGGGAACGATATTATTAATTGATGCAGTGGTGTTTTTGCTCTCCAGCCAGCTCGTTGTATAGGTCGAGTGTTTGTTGTTGCATGTTGGCAAGCAGAAACTGCTTGTTTTCCAGAATGGCGGGCGCGTCCCCTTGGTAGATCGCTTTCAGGCGGTCTGTGACCGCACTTGTATCCCCTGGAGTAACGGCACCGTGTGGGTAGAGTGTCGTTAAAATTTCTGCAACGCCGCCATGGGCATAACCGATCACCGGAACATTAATGCTAAGGGTTTCCAGCACAGTGCGACCAAATGATTCGGGTTTTGAGGACAGGGACACGACGGCATTGGAAACTTTGTAAATGTTCATGATATCCGCTCTGTGCCCGGTGAAAATAATGTCTTCTTGCAATCCCAGTTCTGCCGTTTTGGCTCGGATTTCTTCTGCATAGCCCTTTCTTTTTGGGTCTTCGCCGCCAACAATCAGCCCGGTGACGGGAATACCTGCCGCTTTTAGGGCCTGGATTATCTGGAGGAACCCGAGATGGCCTTTTAATCGGGTCAGGCGTCCCGGCAGGGTGACCACAAAGCGGTTTGCGAGCATCGGGTAAGTGGTAAACCAGGTGCTTCGCCATTCTTCCCCGGGTACATAATCGAATGGATATTGCTTGGGGTCGATTCCTCTGTAAATCAAACGAATTTTATCTGGATCTGTATTCGGGTAGTTTTCCCGAATGTACGCCAGCCCCGTTTTGGAGACTGCGATAACACGCTCACCGCAGGTCATGATCTGGCTGTAGCGATTGACCGAGTGCAAACCGTGAACGGTGGAGACCAGTCGGGGCCGTTGTGTTTTCGGTATTTTTCGCCAGGCAAGCCAGACCAGCCATGCGGGCATCCGGGACCGCACATGAATGACATCAAACTGCTCCTGTATCAGCCAACGCCGGAGTTTCGGAATTTGCAAGAGTGATGTGAGTGATTTGCGCCCGAGATCCCAGCAATGGTGATGACTGCCTTCTCGTTCGAGGGTGTCGACAAGGCGCCCTCCCGCAGAAACCACCCAGGAATCATGTCCCGCCGCGACAATGGCTTGCGCGATTTCCAGTGTGCCTTTTTCAACACCGCCACTATTCAGTGTGGGTAGTACTTGAAGAATTTTCATCCTGATTTCGCAATTCGATATCGTTCCAGTAACCAGTCGGCTGCCCGCCCAGCTTCAAAAAACGGGCCTTGATAGCGGGGCATTTCATGGTGTCGGTGCCAGTCTTCAAAGGTGATCAATTTATTATCATCGACCAGTTTTTCGAGTCCCCGGACAATTCTACCGTGTTTTTTCTCTTTTAACTTGAATATTCCAGTTTGGGCACCTGAGGTCAGGGCTTCGTAAACCATGGAAACGCTATCGGGGGTGACCCATACCGGGTTGCTTCTGACAAGGTTTTCCTTCATCCACTCAGGCGGTGTTTCCGTGTGCGGGATGACCGTTAGCTGTTGCTGTTCGTTCAAGGCGGCGGAGAGCGTTTCCAGAAAATCTTCCGGCGTTCGACGAGAGTTGGTTAACATCCAGTTTTGCTCAGGGTCTTGTTGCAGGATCTCACTGATTTGCGCCACGATCTCGGTTGTGTCCCAGTGATAGTGTTTGGACTCTCCGCCAATTAACATCAGGCCGGGGGTGTTTTGTGCATGATCAGCCTGTTCTGTGCGGGGCGTGATAGTATTCAAGACACCGAGGGTTTTTAATACTTGTGGTCGGTTCGGGGGCGAGTCATGGGCGGGGACAATGCAGGCATCGAAAAGCCGATAGGGTAAGCTTGGTTTCATGAGTAGTACTGTAAATGACTGGCACTGCCGCTTTAGGCTTAATACAAGCTTATGGGTGGCATGTCCGGCACCAATGACAATATCCGGGAGCCCGGACTGATCTGGAGTAAGGTTTAATGACAGTGCTTTACGACTTATCAATGCGCGCCACTTGAGTGGGTAGTCACGCACATGGAGCCAGGTTATCTCTGTTTCAACGCTGTTGGCAAGTGCTGAGCCCAGACCTCTAAGCTGGTTCTGGTGGCCTGGTTTGCCATCCGTTATCATCCAGACGTTTAATTTCACGGGTGGTATCGAGCCCCTTAATAATATTGGTAAACCCTAATTATTAGCGTAACTTGCGATTGAAATCAAAAACTTCGCACAGGTCCTGTTCACTTATGAATGATTTTCAATGTCATAATATTTTTTTGTTACACTAGCGATTCTGTTGAACGGACCAAAAGGATTCCACATTATGGGGCGCTACTTATACAGTACGTTGTTTTATCTGATTTCACCCTTGATTTTGGCTCGTTTGCTGTATCGTTCAAAACGTGCACCGGCCTACGCCAAGCGTTGGTCGGAGCGCTTGGGGTTTATGCATTGCCCGCCTGAGGTACGTGGTGCGATTTGGGTGCATGCAGTGTCCGTTGGCGAAGTTGTCGCGGCAGTTCCGCTTATCGAGCGAATTCTCAAGCAATACCCTGAACGGCCTGTGGTTGTGACCACAATGACTCCTACTGGATCCGCACGTCTGAAAGCCGCTCTGGGTGATCAGGTATTTCACGTCTATGCGCCGTATGATACTCCAGACTGTGTTCAGCGCCTGATTCGCAAAATCCAGCCGAGTGCTTTGCTTATTATGGAAACAGAGCTGTGGCCCAACATGTTGCATTACACCCGGAAATCGGGAGCCCGTGTTTTACTGGTAAATGCCCGCTTGTCCGAGAGATCCATGAAGGGATATGCCCGTGTCGGGTGGCTCGCCCGGCCCATGTTGCAATCGCTGTCGTCCATTTATGCACAGGATCAAGCCGGTGCGGACCGGTTTCAATGTTTAGGCGTCAACCCGCAGCAGATCGAGGTGACCGGCAGCATCAAGTATGATCTTTCTGTTGCAGACGAGGTTCTCGAGCGGGGGCGGCAACTCCGTACGCAAATGGGCATTGCACGCCCGGTATGGATCGCCGCAAGTACCCACGAGGGTGAAGATGATATTATTTTAAAGGCCCATAAAACGGTACAAGACGTGTGCCCTGAAGCCATCTTGATTCTGGTTCCGAGGCACCCGGAACGCTTCAATGATGTGGTGAGGCTGGCCGCCAAAGTGTTCGAGACCGGCGTGTCCCGGAAGAGTGATCCCGAGAGTATCTCGGAGAATACACGCATCCTGGTGGGGGATACTATGGGGGAGTTGATGGAAATGTATGCTGCTTCTGATATTGCTTTTGTCGGCGGCAGTTTGATTCCCCGTGGCGGCCACAATCCGCTGGAACCGGCAGCATTGGGTTTACCTGTCATGATGGGGGATGGCACATTCAATTTCGCTGAAATTTGCGCGGCCCTTGAAGCTGCGGGGGGGCTGCACATTGTTTCGGAACAGTCGCTGTCTGATCAGGTACTTGAATGGCTAAAATCCCCTCAGCGAGCTGCACAGGTGGGTGAGCAAGCGGGTCAGTTTGTTGCCGAAAATCGTGGGGCCCTTGATCGTGTCATGGCACTGATCAAAAGGGATGTTCCCGGGCTTTGATTGGGGCTAGACTGGGTTTGTATCGGGCTGGATTGGATTGGATTGGATTGGACTGGATTAAGTGCGGATTGCTCGGAAGAGTTGACAGCGGAAGGCGCGCACAGGTGGTGGCCTATGCGCGAAATGATCGAGCGGATTAGTTTGCGCTTTTCAGCCAGCGATTCAAGTCATTGATATCCTGCGGGTTGAGGCTACCTGCAGCTTGTTTCAAGGTCAGGCTGTCGATGACATAATCGTAGCGGGCATTGGCATAATCCCGTAACGCAGAATAATAGTTGCGCTCAGCATCCAGAACTTCAACGATATTTCGTGTGCCAACCGAATAACCTGCTCGCGTCGCTTCAAGCGCACTTTCCCGTGAAACGATCAGCTGCTTTTGGGATTGAACGGTCTGGATGTCGGTAATCACACTCAGAAACAGGCTGCTGGTATCCAATTGTGTATTACGACGCAGGGTTTCAAGGTTTTGTCGTGCTTCTTCGACCAGGTAACGAGCGCGTCGGATACTGGCTTGAGTGCCGCCACCCTGATACAAGGGCAGATTGAATGAGAGTCCGATGGATGCGTTGTTTTTAGTGTCGTCCAAGGCCGCTCCGGTGGTATCTGAGTTGTCGTAGCTGGCGACCAGATCCAATGTTGGATAATGCCCTGCTTTCTCCGTTCTCAGTTGTTCTTTAACGGTGTCCAGGGTGTACTGTGATGCACGAACGGATAGATTGTCCTGTAGTGCCCGGTCAATCCAGGCTTGGGTATCCGTTGGCTCCGGCTGCTTGACTGGAAAGTCTGCTGCCAGAGTGGCAATATCGGTTGCCCTTTCCCCGGTCAGTCGGTTGAGGTTTTCAAACGCGATGTTGACGCTACTGGAGGCTTGAATGCGAGCGGTAATCGACGCATCGTAGGTCGCTTTAGCTTCATGTACTTCCGTAATCGCAATCAAACCCACATCGAAGCGTTCTTTTGCCTGCTCCCATTGCCGTTTGAAAGCAGCTTCAGCTGATTGTGCGGTTGTCAGGTTATCCTGAGCCCGTAGTACGTTGAAATAGGCGGTTGCCACGTTCAGAATTAAATCCTGTTGCGACTTCTCGAACTGTGCGATGGCAATTTGAGTGTTTTTCTGACTGGTGGTGTACTGGTACCAGTTCTGTGCGCGGAACAACGGTTGGCTGAGTGAAAGGCTGTATCCAGAGGTACGATAACTATCATCGTTATTGTTGTCTGAATCGATGTCCTGATGGCTGGCGGATGCTCCCAGTGATACTTGAGGCAACAGGCCAGCCTTTGCCTGGGCTTCCCCTTCGGTTTCCGCTTCGAGACGTGCACGAGAGGCGGCCAGCGCAGAGTCATATTTTACAGCTTTGGAGTAGGCTGTACTTAAATCGATTGCAAGAGCAGAATGCGAGAATAGGGTCGATGTACCGAGGCACATTAGCAGTGCAAGTGGTTTTCTCATTGGGAGGTGTTACTCCATTCAAAATTAACAATTCGGTCAGCAGTAGATCAATGTTAAATTAAAGTAATAGATGTCAACATTGAGGTCACAATACCACAGCATATCACTCAGATAAACTAGCAATTAGGCTACTACTCCGGCTTCTGAGTTGGCATGCTGTACAGTGGTGGACAATACTCTCACACACATCTAAACTTGCGCCTGACAATCCGGGGCTGTTTGGCCTTGTCGGGTTGACTACTTGGCGGGGTGCTGAATTAACGCGTGTAAATGAAACGCTTTAGTTCTTGGCTGAGACTGCAGGTGCAGAACCCGTAAACCTGATCCGGATAATGCCGGCGTAGGAACTTGAGTAAAACAGTAGTCGTAATGAGTGTTTAAATTCCGGTTTCCAATATTTATTTATCCGGAACCCTTAACAACATTACCGTCAAACCAGCTTGTTGCAACTCAGACTGTTGTAACCACATCAGCCGGTTTGGTAACTGCTGACCTCTGTGTTCTGCGTTTTGCCTGGAAACTGCACCCGATGCGGGTTCGGCTTTCAGGCAGTGAGTTCAAAACTTGATTTTTGCCAGCAGAGGATAATTTCATGAGCAGCCATTCCCCATATCTTAGCGAAGTCGCCAAAGTCGACGAAGCGTCCGTCCAACCGTTCCCTAATTCAAAGAAAATCTACATTACCGGTAGTCGCCCGGATATTCGTGTGCCAATGCGGGAGATTAGCTTGGCGGACACACCCACTTCCATGGGCGGGGAAAAGAATGAGCCCGTGTTAGTGTATGATACTTCGGGCCCGTATACGGATCCGGATGTGCAAATTGATGTCCGGGCAGGGCTTGCACCCATCCGGAAAAACTGGATTGCCGAGCGTGACGACTGCGAGGCATTATCTGGCTTCACCTCTGAATATACCCTGCGACGGCTCAATGACCCGACGCTGCAGCCCTTGCGATTTGCACTGCACAATAATCCTCTCAAGGCCAAGCCGGGCAAGAACGTAACGCAGATGCACTATGCCCGTCAGGGGATAATCACTCCGGAGATGGAGTTCATCGCCATTCGGGAGAACATGAAGCTGGAAGAAGCCCGGGCCAAAGGGCTGTTGGAGCAACAACATCCCGGGATGTCGTTTGGTGCGGCTATTCCTGATCAAATCACCCCGGAGTTTGTGCGTCAGGAAGTTGCCTGCGGACGAGCAATCATTCCAAATAACATAAATCACCCTGAATCCGAACCCATGATTATCGGGCGAAACTTTCTGGTGAAAATTAATGGCAATATTGGTAATTCTGCGGTCACGTCTTCCATCGAGGAAGAGGTCGCCAAACTGACCTGGGCGACCCGTTGGGGAGCGGATACCATCATGGATCTTTCTACCGGTAAGAATATTCATGAAACGCGAGAATGGATTATTCGGAACTCGTCGGTACCCGTTGGTACAGTCCCAATTTATCAGGCGCTCGAGAAAGTTAATGGTGTTGCTGAAGACCTTACTTGGGAAATCTTACGGGATACCCTGATTGAGCAGGCTGAGCAGGGAGTCGATTATTTCACGCTGCATGCTGGAGTGCTGTTGCGTTATGTGCCACTCACGGCTAAACGGGTTACCGGAATTGTATCCCGGGGCGGCTCAATTATGGCGAAATGGTGTTTGGCACATCACAAAGAAAATTTCATTTACACCCACTTTGAAGAAATCTGTGAGATTATGAAGGCTTATGATGTGGCCTTTTCGCTGGGTGATGGTCTCCGACCGGGCAGTATTGCTGATGCTAATGATGCTGCACAGTTTGGTGAATTGGAAACGCTGGGAGAGCTGACCAAAATTGCCTGGAAGCATGATGTCCAGACCATGATTGAAGGTCCAGGCCACGTGCCAATGCAGATGATCAAGGAAAACATGGATAAGCAGTTGACTGAGTGCGGGGAAGCGCCATTTTATACCCTTGGGCCACTGACCACCGATATTGCACCCGGTTACGACCATATCACGTCCGGAATCGGGGCCGCGATGATTGGCTGGTATGGCTGCGCGATGCTTTGCTATGTTACGCCCAAAGAGCATCTGGGCCTGCCGAACAAGGACGATGTGAAAGAAGGTATCATCACATACAAAATTGCGGCCCACGCGGCTGATCTGGCGAAAGGCCACCCCGGTGCGCAGATAAGAGACAACGCTATGTCCAAGGCACGGTTTGAGTTCCGTTGGGAGGATCAATTCAATTTGGGCCTCGATCCGGACACCGCTCGAGCGTACCACGATGAAACGTTACCAAAAGAATCCGCCAAAGTGGCGCACTTTTGCTCTATGTGCGGTCCGAAGTTCTGTTCTATGAAAATTAGCCAGGAAGTTCGGGAGTTTGCAGATCAGGAAGCGGTCCAGTCTGCCATGGAGGAGAAAGCAGAAGAGTTCCGTCAGCAAGGTGCGGAACTGTATCGAAAGGTATAGATGATACTGAGGTGATGTAATGACAGGTGAAAAAACGTCGGTACCAGAGCAACAGTTTGGTCACGATGACTTTGAGGAAACCGGGCGCGAGCCCGGATATCAGGGCTTTTTTCGTGTCGATAAAGTCACGATCAGGCACCGCCTGTTCAAAGGAGGGTGGTCGCCGGAACTGCATCGTGAGGTTTTTGTCCGGGGTAATGCGACTTGCGCATTACCCTATGACCCCGATACGGATAAAGTGATATTGCTTGAGCAGTTTCGTATAGGTGCCCTCGAAAATGATGCCTCGCCCTGGCTTTTAGAGCTGATTGCCGGTATGAACGAAATCGGGGAGAGCTCGGAGGATGTTGTGCGCCGGGAGGGTGTTGAAGAAGCGGGCCTGACTCTGGAGCAGCTTTATCCCGTATGTTCTTACTTTGTTTCACCGGGAGGGACGTCAGAGAAAATTGATATTTTTTGTGCTAAAGTAAGCGCGTCAGCTGCTGGAGGCATACATGGTCTCGAAGCGGAAGGCGAAGATATCAAGGTTCATGTGGTGGATCGGGAAGTTGCTTATGGTATGGTGGAATCGGGCCTGATCAACAACGCTGCAGCGATTATTGCGTTGCAGTGGTTGCAAATGAATCATGAGAAGCTTGCAGCGCAATGGGCCAGGTAATTCTGTGCTGAGTTAGGTTTTTTACAACAACTTGTTTCAAACGGGGTCGGTAGTATGGTTGCCACCAGTAAAAATCGATACGACACACGATCTCATCGTTATGTCGCCGACTTGACGAAGCTGGGGGCGTGTTATGAGGCCAATTACCGACGTTTGATCAAGTTGATACCCGATCAGGGTGGCTGGGATGAAGTGTCATACAAGCTTGGCCGTTCCAGTGACTTGTTTGGTGTGGTTAAAATCTCGCTTCTGGAGTCTACAAAGTACACCGATACGTTGCTCTTGGAGCAGGTTCACAATACTGGGCGGTGGCTAAATAATCCACAGATTACAGTCAGGCTTTACCATGATGCAAGTGTGGCAGAGGTGATGAGTTGCTACCGTCATCGTCGCATTGAAGCGGTCAATGCTTATCCTAATCGATTTATGCACCACCCGGATGAAAAGGTACAAATTAATGCTTTTTTGGCGGAGTGGTTGTCATTTTGTCTGCAATTCGGTGCGTCACATTTCGAAATTCCGACTAAAATGTGAATACAACACTGGAAAAAGTTTGCGCAAGTTTATATTTTGCTAAGCTTACAGTTGAGCGGCGCACTATTATTGCCCAATAATGTGTGCAAATTCGGGTGTTGTTGGGACGTGCCACGATAAAAAAATGAAGAAAAATAACAGTTCGATTCATGTTTTACAGCTGACGGACCCACATTTACGTAAAGAGGTGGATGGGCAACTGCTGGGCATGAATACCCGTGACAGTCTGGATGCCGTGATTCAGCTTGTCTTGTCGGAGCAGGAGCAGCCCGATATTTTGCTGGCAACCGGTGACATTTCACAGGATGGCTCGGTTGAGGCCTATGACGCTTTTATCAAACAGACCCGCACTTTTGCTTGCCCGCAATTCTGGCTGGCAGGAAATCACGATGACGTAGACAATATGGCCCGAGCGGCATCGGGAACGACGGCCATGGATAAAGTCGTACAGATTGGGGGATGGCAAATTATTATGCTGGACTCATCTGTTCCCGGCAAAGTGTATGGGCGAATTGATGACGCTGATCTGAGGCTTCTGGAGAGTACGCTTCGGGATGAGCCCAACAAACACACACTGGTTTGTCTTCACCATCACCCCGTCGATATCGATTGCAAATGGCTGGATACGATTGGACTTAAGAATCGGGACGAGTTTTTGGCAATTATAAAATCCGCTGCCAACGTCCGGGCTGTTTTGTGGGGGCATATTCATCAAGAATTTGAGCTGGAGTGGAACGGCATCCCGTTTTTGGCCACCCCTTCAACTTGTGTACAATTCGAACCCAAATCTTCGGATTTTGCCGTTGGCACTCAGTCTCCAGGTTATCGGTGGCTGACTCTGAATGCCGATGGACGTGTTGAAACTGCTGTTTATCGAGCGGATCATATCGACTTTCAGGTCGACTTGAACAGTAAAGGCTACTGATTGACCCATCCCACACACCGATTTTAATATTATGTGTCCTGTCCCCTGTAGTTTGCTCTATGTCCATGGTTTCAAAAGTTCATCTCACTCATATAAAGCACGAAATCTGCGTTGCGGCTTGCGCAACTATTCCCGTGATGTTGGGTTCGATGTGCCGGATCTACCGTATACCCCTGCAGAGGCCATAGGGTTGCTCACCGAGCTGATTGAGACCAGGCTGTCCTCTGGTGGTCACCTGGCGTTGGTGGGAAGCTCCTTGGGGGCGTTCTATGCGCTGTATCTAGCGAATCATTTCGACTTGCGGAGTGTTTTGATTAACCCGGCATTGCGCCCGGATTTACTGTTACCAGCGTATCTGGGAGAAAATACGAATCTGTATACCGGCGAAGTATTTGTCTTGCATGAAGAGCATATTGATCAACTGCGAGCCTTACGTGTTCATCAGGTTCGCTCGCCAGACAGGCATCTAGTCTTGACCCAAAGTGGTGATCAGACGCTGGATTACCGCGAAGCATTGAGCATAATGTCAAACAGCCCGGCATGGATACAGTATGGCGGTAGTCATGATTTTGATGATTTCACAAAAGTCCACCGTGCTATTTTTTCGTTCCTGAAACTGCCGGCTTTGGTCTAAGTCTGTTTTCGAGACCGCTACGGCTTGCGGCATATTTGTGTTAAATTGCGCGTCAATTACTCCACATAGCCCTTTGGGATCGATATGCCGTGGTTGACTAATCTCTGGTATTTGCTATGAGGTAATCGGTATTCTTTATAAGTTTTTAGCGTTTTAAGTTTTATGCCAATCCGGAGAATGGTTTCGGGGTCGGAATAACTGTCATGAGGCATCATAAAAAAATCGGGTGAAAAATGGGATTGAAAACGTTTCTGTACGATTGCCATGTAACCGCTGGCGCCAAAATTGTTGATTTTGGGGGGTGGGATATGCCCATCCATTATGGGTCTCAATTGGAAGAGCACCATGTTGTGCGTCGGGATGCCGGTATGTTCGATGTATCCCATATGACAATTGTCGATGTGGCTGGCGCTGCAGCAACTGAATTTTTGCGTTATGTGCTGGCAAATGATGTTGCCAGGTTGAATGATAATGGCAAAGCACTCTACAGCGCTCTGCTTGATGAAAAAGGTCACGTACTCGATGACCTTATCGTTTATCGGTTTAGTGATTGGTATCGTGTCGTGGTGAATTGCGCGACACGAGAGAAGGACTTAAATTGGTTGCATTTACAGGCCAAGAACTATGATGTAACGGTTAAGGAGCGTCCTGAGCTGGCGATGATCGCGGTTCAGGGTCCCAGGGCGTTGGAAAAAGTCGCCAAGACAGTTGATTCTGGTGCTCAGGCTGTGATTGAATCTCTCGCCCAATTTCAGGCGGGGGAATCGGGTGACCTGATGTATTGCAGAACCGGCTATACCGGAGAGGATGGATTGGAAATCATTCTACCCGGTGATCAGGCTCAGGGTTTCTGGCAGGCGCTTCTGGGTGCACAGGTTCAGCCCTGCGGGCTGGGCGCTCGGGATACGCTCCGGTTGGAAGCGGGAATGAACTTATATGGTTCCGATATGGATGAATCGGTCAGTCCCCTCGAAGCAAATATGGGGTGGACTATCGCTTGGGAGCCATTGGAGCGAGACTTTATTGGCCGCAAAGCGCTCGAAGCGCAAAAACAAAGCGGAATCCCCTCGACGTTAGTTGGGCTTGTCTTTGATGGCAGAGGCGTTCTTCGTGCTCACCAGAAAATTATCGCTGAGAATGGCATTGAAGGTGAGATAACCAGTGGATCGTTTTCACCGACATTGGGTGTTTCCATCGCCTTTGCGCGACTACCTGTAGCTGCTCAGGGGGGATTGGACGTTGATATCAGGGGCAAAAGGCAGCCTGTCAAGTTAACCCGTCCGCCATTTGTACGAAACGGCAAGTCGATGATTAAAGAAGATTGATTTCGGATGTCCCTCGAAGGCATTATGATTGAATCAGAAATAGTATAGGAACAAATTAATGAGTCAAATACCAAATGAATTAAAATATCTATCCAGTCATGAGTGGGCCAGACTGGAAGGTGACGGCGTTGTGACCGTAGGTATTACTGATCATGCACAAGACTTGCTGGGGGATGTTGTTTTTGTCGAACTCCCTGAAGTTGATGCCGAGTTGAGTGCTGGTGATGAGGCTGGTGTGGTGGAGTCGGTCAAGGCCGCATCGGATATTTATAGTCCCGTCTCCGGTGTGGTGGTGGCGGTCAATGCTGACCTGGAAGAATCGCCCGATCTGGTTAATTCTGATCCCTACAACGATGGCTGGTTCTTCAAAGTAAAAATCAAAGATCCAAGCGAGTTGGAAGGGCTGCTGAGCGCCGATGATTATGCGGATGTTTGTGAAGCTGATGATTAATCGGTTTTCCAGCAGATTTGTAATTCGAGTCCCGGTTACGAGTTAATTGATTCGCCGTTAAAAACCTGAGCGCTCTTGTTCCGATTACTTTATCGACTGATGTTAATGGAACTGATCGGATGAAATCGGGTTGTGTGGCGGCGATTTCCTAATATCGTAAACGCTGATATCGGACCGATGCATCCGTTATTCCAAACCCAATTCAAGACTTAATCAGAGAGTAGCTCATGCCTTTCATTCCCCATACCGAAGACGATGTGCGACGCATGTTGGATACCATCGGTGTCCAGAGTATCGACGAGCTTTTTGACGAAATCCCGTCAACCCTGCGCTGTGAAGCCCTTAAGCATGTACCATCGGGCCTCACGGAGATGGAGATGTTGAGAAAATTGTCCGAGCGGGCCGAAATGGACGAGGGAGCCTTGTGTTTCCTCGGCGCTGGAGCATACGAGCATCATATCCCAAGTGTCGTATGGGATATCGCCAGTCGTGGTGAGTTTATGACGGCTTACACGCCTTATCAGGCGGAGGCGAGCCAGGGCACGTTGCAGTTGATTTATGAGTTTCAGTCGATGATGACAGCGCTCACGGGATTGGATGTCTCTAATGCATCGCTTTATGATGGTGCTTCCGGACTGGCGGAGGCGGTATTGATGGCGGTTCGGGCAAACCGCAAGTCAAAAAGCCGGAAAGTATTGAGTTTAGGGTCGGTGAATCCTCGATATCGTCAAGCCGTCGAGAATATTGTCACCAACCAGGATATTGAGCTCGAAGTGGTTGACGTTGATCCGAACAATTTACAGACGCCGACTAGCGTACTCGCGGCGTATGAAGGGCAGGACTATGCCGCGTTGCTGGTTCAGCAACCCAGTTATTTCGGACAGCTCGAAGATGTGAACGCGCTGACGGATTGGGCGCACGCTCAGGGTATGCTGGTTATCGCCGTAGTCAATCCGACTTCATTGGCATTGTTAACTCCTCCGGGGGAATGGGGGAGTACCGGGGCTGATATTGCTGTGGGTGATGGTCAGCCTCTGGGGTTGCCACTCGCTTCAGGTGGTCCTTATTTTGGTTTCATCTGCTGTAAAAAAGCCTTTGTAAGACAAATGCCGGGAAGAATCATTGGTCGTACTGTTGATATGGAAGGCCAGCCTGGATTTACGCTGACGTTGCAGGCTCGTGAACAGCACATACGTCGCTCCAAAGCAACTTCAAATATCTGTACGAATCAGGGGTTGGCCGTAACCGCTGCCACGGTGTACATGAGTCTCCTTGGTGGCGAAGGCTTGCGCCAGGTTGCTTTGGCCAGTCATGAAAATACCCAATCGTTACGAGCACTTTTGAGCGCAATCGAAGGCGTCGAGGTGATCCAGAATACTGGCCCGGTTTTCCATGAATTTGTAGTTCGAACCAAAGCTCCCGTTCATTTAGTCATTGAGCATATGGAGTCAGGTGGCATCATGCCAGGTGTTGATCTCCAGGCTGATTATCCACAACTGGGTGAAGCTATGCTGGTTTGTGTAACTGAAACCAAAACGGAAAATGATCTGAAGTTGTATGCCCATAAACTGCAAGCGGTGCTGTCTGAATTGGAGAATGTGTGATGTTGATTTTCGAACGTGGAAAAAGTGGTCGAAGAGCGACAGCTCAGGCGCCGAAGAATCGTCCAGATGCCAGCACAATCCCGGATTCTTTGTTACGCAAAGCAGCGGCCCCGCTGCCGGAAGTTTCAGAATTACAAGTGGTGCGCCATTTTACTAACCTCTCCCGTAAAAACTTCTCGATCGATACGCAGTTCTACCCTCTGGGGTCTTGTACCATGAAGTATAACCCTCGAGGCGCGCACAAGGCGGCGAGCTTACCCGGCTTCCTTCGACGTCATCCATTGGCATCGGACCGGTTTAGTCAGGGCTTTTTATCCTGTGTTTATGATCTTCAGGAGATTTTGAAAGATGTTACCGGGATGGCGGGTGTATCTTTGGCGCCTATGGCGGGTGCTCAGGGCGAGTTTGCGGGCGTCGCAATGATCAAAGCCTACCATCAGAAGCGAGGAGATGACGCTCGGCAGGAGATACTGGTTCCATCTGCAGCACATGGAACCAATCCGGCAACGGCGGTGATGTGTGGTTATAAGGTTCGGGAATTACCGGTTAAAGATGACGGTGATGTGGATATTGATGCGTTACGGGAATCAGTCGGCCCGCAAACTGCGGGTATTATGTTGACCAATCCATCCACTTGTGGTGTGTTCGAACGTCAGATCAAGGAAATTGCACAAATCGTCCATGATGCGGGTGGCTTACTCTATTATGATGGAGCAAACCTGAATGCAATTCTGGGGAAAGTGCGACCGGGGGATATGGGATTCGATGTGATGCACATGAATCTTCATAAGACTTTCGCGACACCCCATGGTGGTGGTGGCCCGGGTTCCGGACCTGTGGCTGTGAATGAGCGCTTGTTGCCTTTTCTGCCCACACCCATTGCTGGACGAGAGGATGTTGGTGGTGAAGCATCATATTGCTGGCTGGATAAAGAAGCGTTGCCGGATACCATTGGTGCGTTATCCGCGTTTATGGGGAATGCCGGTATCGTGCTGAGAGCCTATGCCTACGCTGTGCTCCTTGGCGCTGAGGGATTGGTGAGAGTCGGTGAGTTTGCGACATTGAATGCAAACTACATGGCAAAACTGATGGAACAAGCTGGATTCAAATTGGCCTATCCTGGTCGACGAGCTACCCATGAGTTCATCGTTACAATGAGCCCTCAGGTTAAATCCTTTGATGTTAACGCGATGGATTTCGCCAAACGATTGCTTGATTACGGCTACCATGCTCCGACAACCTACTTCCCCCTGCTCGTGCCAGAATGTCTTTTGATTGAGCCCACGGAAACCGAATCGCCAGATGAAATAGAAGGCTTTGTCCTTGCCATGACGAAGATTCTGGAGGAGGCGCAAAATACCCCTGAGCTAGTAAAAGCTGCGCCTTACAATCTTCCAGTGCGCCGACTGGATGATGTGCGCGCTGCGCGGGAGTTGGATTTGGCCTATCGTCGAGAAGCCTGATCCCCTCTTGAGAACACTGCCCGTCCGCTTTGGGCGGGCAGTGTTCTGAGTGTTGCGATTTAAAAAGGTCAACAGCCCCTAGTCAGTGAAAACAGATACGCCCATATCCTGAAAATTATCTTTCATGTCGCCAATATCAATTGAAGTCAAGCCGACATATTCCAAAATATCATCGCCTGATGCCTGCCACTCATAGTCGATATTCTGGTTGCCCAGGACTCGATAGTTGCCACAGATGTGCTCTGCAATTTTCAGGATTGCCAAGAGGGTTTTCTTGTCTTGATTCTGACCATCCTTTTTCTCGAATATCGTTTGCGCACTGTGGTGTTCAGCGATAACTTCACAGATCAGGCGCGGTAGGTTCCAGGACTTGGCGGTGTAATATCCGATTACGGCATGATTGGTGTTTAACAGACGGTTTTCCGTATCAATGATACGAATGTCGACCCCGGAATAGGCTTCTTGCATGATATCGTCATAGTTGTCGAAGCGGGAATACATCAACGGAATGCCCGCATTATGGAACAGACCCAGGGAATAGGCTGCATCGGGGCTGTGATAGCCGATCTGTTTGGCGATCGTTGCTGAAACCATAGCAATATCGTTGGCGGTGTCCCAAAAACGAGTGAGTGATGCGATTTTTTCATCGGTCATTTCGCCCTTGATCGAAAGCCCGTTCAGAATATTAATAACGCTATTCAGACCCAGAAGAGACACGGCTTGCTCAATGGAAGTAATTTTATTTGAAAGTCCGAAAAAAGGGGAATTGACAAATTTCAGCATGGTTCCAGACAGGCCAACGTCCTGGCTGACCAGGCGTGCGATTTGCCGGATATCCGGATCAGGCATTGCCTGCTCCATCTGCAGATCAACCAGAATTTGTGGTTGCGGCGGTATCTTGATGCCTTGAAGGATGTTTTTGATTTGTTCTTCAGTTAATTCGGATGACACGTGAATACTCCTCCCTCCAGGGGTAATAAGGCCCTGTGCCAGGATAAAAAACTTGTGTTACTTACAGTGTAATTGATGGCCACTTGTTTGCCAGAGATCGTATTAAGTTTGCCTGATGCGTATCGGGCGTATGTCGACTCATTCAGGCCTGTGCTAACAGTGTTGTACTGCGATCTGGTATACTTGCGCGCTCGATTTAATTTAACGTTTTGAAGCGCGGTAGCATAAATGGATACAAAAGTTCTAAGACTTCGTGGTAATGCGGACAAGCGTATTCGCGCTGGTCACGTTTGGGTGTACAGTAATGAGGTTGATACGCTCAAAACACCGCTTACCGGATTTACGGCGGGTGATCAGGTGGTCATCGAAAATGCCGCAGGGAAAGCGCTTGGAACGGCATTTGTTAATCCGAATACATTAATTTGCGCGCGTTTGATTTCCCGCTCCCCTAAAACCTTCCTGAATAAAAAACAGATCCAGAATAGAATAGAATGTGCACTCAGACTACGCAGTCTGAATTTTGCATTGCCATACTATCGTTTGGTGTTTGGAGATAGCGATGCGCTGCCCGGGTTGGTTGTTGATCGTTTTGACGATGTGTGTGTGGTCCAGATTTCATCCGCGGGTATGGAACAATGTAAAACAGCGATTATTACCGCGCTGAATAATGTACTCGCACCGAAGTCAATTATATTCAAAAATGATGGCAAGATGAGGCGTGTAGAGGGGCTGGACACCTATGTGGAATGTGTCGGTGAAAACTGTGATTACCTGAGGGTTGTTGAGAACGGCGTCGAGTTCGTCGTTCCGATTCAGGGCGCCCAGAAAACCGGATGGTTTTATGACCACAGGGTTAACCGTGCGATGCTTCAACCTTATGTTCAAGGTAAGCGTGTCTTGGATTTATTTTCTTATGTTGGTGGCTGGGGGCTGCAAGCCGCCGCATTCGGGGCTGAACAAGTGGTTGCTGTGGATGTTTCTGCCGGAGCATTGGAGGTGTTGAATGAGAATGCCCGTCTGCAAGGCGTAGAGGCACGAACCAGCACAATCCGTGGTGACGTCTTTGAAGTTGTGGAGCAAATGCTGCAAGATAAGGAAAAGTTTGATCTGGTTATTGCTGATCCCCCTGCATTTATACCCCGTCGCAAAGATATCAAAGCAGGTGAGCGGGCCTATGGAAGGTTGAATGAAATAGCATTACGGCTCTTGAGTCGAGAAGGGATTTTGGTTTCGGCTTCCTGTTCCATGCATCTGGAAGCAAATCGCCATATTGATTTGATTCGTGCCGCTGGCCGACAAGTCGACCGATTTGTCCAGGTGCTCGGGCGTGGTCACCAAGGTCCGGATCATCCAATCTTGCCGGCGATCCCGGAAACCGATTATATAAAAGCTGTTTTTGTCAGATCTCTACCGAGTGTTTAGCCGGCACTATTGGTTGATCAGGGCATTCAGGCGTGAATCAATCTGCTTCTGGAGATGCGTAATTCGACTGACTGCCCTTTGTTGGGCATCCAAAACGTTGTCATCTTTAGCTTGCTTGGTTCCTGCCTCTGTTGGCCATTCGCTAATTTGTTTGCCAAGCTCGTTGATTAATTGAATGAGACTGATATCCGTGTCTTTCTTATCCAGTTCATTCAGTCGCGCTGTCACTTCAGGTATTCCTGTAAAAGACTGGATGAAGGAAAGTAGGGCTGACAAGTCTGTTTTCCCTGCTGCGCTAAATTCTGAGTGCGACAAAGATAGGCTGCCCATGTCTGAATCATGAATCTGGTGATAAATCGAGCCACGAATGGCTTCGAGCACAGTCTGTTCTTGAAAATGTCTGCTTGTCCCGTCCGTTATTTTCTTTGTGAAGTAGCTGGAGTCATTCAACCAGATACTACAAAGCCTATTTGTATCTTCAGCTGCCAGACTGGAAATAATTTTGATTAAGCGCAAACGTCGAGCTTCGGGCGAAACTTCGGCGGTCTCCGGTACTAAAAAATCGGAAATGGGGCGAGCTCCTGACTCACCCCAAAGCAAAAATTCCAGTGCGTGAAAGCCCACTGCGACATAGTAGGTGTCAGCAAATTGATGTTGGGCCAGGAGTGCCTCCCGGGTGAGGCTCATTTCACTGTGCACGAGGCCGGAAAGCGGATAGCCTTGCACGGAATCCAAATAGCCGGGTAGTAGCGGAGCCTGATCCAGTTGTACCCATAATGAATGCTTAGTCGATGCCTCATTGGTATTATCCTCTCCAGTTGACTCAGGATCCAGCTCGGATCCTGAATACAGTTCTGGGTGTTTCACGGGTAAATACTGAAATAATTTTGCTGCTGTTAACAATGAGTGTGCTGTTTGCCACGCTTTGCGACTTGCTTCGAGCTTTTCAGCCGATGGTGCAGTGACAAGCTCAATGATGTGTGTGTCCATCGCTGCTGTAGCTTCGCGAAGCTGGAGGTGGACTTCTTGTGCCGTGGTTAAAAAAGGGGGCACCAAAGGCGAAATCGTCAAAGCGCCTGGGTGCTCAATATTTGTCTGACTGTTGAATTGCGGGTTTGATCCTGTCGTGCCGTTATCTGGTTCACATCCAGAAAGCAGCAGCAGGCTGCATACAACAGCCAGTCCTGGTATACGGGAGTTCATCAGCGTAGGGAAATGACTTTCCAATTGTTCGTTTCTGCATGGTTCCGCAAGGTTACATCCGGGTCAACTGCGACCGGGTACTCAACCACATTCAATAGTGGTAAATCGTTATGGGAATCACTGTAAAAACTGGAACCTGCCAAGGTCTCGTTTTCGCTTTCCAGCCATGCATTTAGCCGTTCTACCTTGCCACTCTGAAAACTGGGAACCCCGGTGGCGCGCCCGGTATAGCAATTATCGATTTTTTCCGGGACCGTCGCTATCAGGTGCGGGATGTCCAGGATCTTGGCAATCGGTTCAGTTACAAACTCATTGGTTGCAGTAATAATCAGGAGCTTATCCTGCTTTTGGCGGTGTTCAGCCAAAAGTTCCAGAGCTTTTTCAAGAATCATCGGCTGAATTTTCTGCTCGATAAACTGCTCACGCCATGCTAACAGTGTGCTTTCACTGAACTGTGCGAGGGGCGCAAGTGAAAACTCTAGGTATTTGTCCATGTCCAGACAGCCATCCAGATAGTCCTGATAGAACTGGTCATTTGCTCTTTTAAAGGTAATGGCATCAACAATGCCTTCTTCTACGAGAAACTGGCCCCAGGCATGGTCGCTATCACCCGCGATCAAGGTATTATCCAAATCAAATATGGCTAATGCCACTTTATTCTCTCCAACTGGTTTTTTATGTCATTGGGTTAAAATGCAAAGTTATTCTATTATTAATGAATAGTCTACTGATTGGCTGTCTTTATGGGGTGATATCGCCAATTCTGGGCAAATGAGGGTTTGCTCATTGTTCCGATTTCTGAAAAAATTGGTTCAAATAGTTTCAAAGGGTTACGCAAGTGATAGACACTGATGGCTTCAGGCCAAATGTCGGAATCATTCTTGCGAACCGGAATAGCGAATTACTGTGGGCCCGAAGAATCGGGCAGGATTCTTGGCAGTTTCCGCAAGGGGGCATAAAAAAAGACGAAACTCCGGAAGATGCTCTGTTTAGAGAGCTCAGAGAAGAGGTCGGTCTTGGACCACAGGATGTGGAGATTATCGCGTGCACTCGCGGTTGGCTGCGCTATAGATTACCAAAAAAAATGATTCGCTATCATTCGCATCCGGTTTGTGTCGGGCAAAAACAAAAATGGTTTTTGCTTCGTATGGTTTCGTCTGATCAAAAAGTTTCTGTTGACCGGTCTGATTCACCAGAATTTGACGGCTGGCAATGGGTGAGTTATTGGTATCCGTTGGGGCAGGTAGTTGCATTTAAGCGTGAAGTATACCGGCGTGCGCTTAAAGAGCTTGCGCCCCGGCTGTTCTATGCTGGTGGATAATTAGAGACGGAAGTATGCTTAATACGTTGCGCAGCATAGTTCAGGAAGTGAACTCAGCTAAAGATTTGGTTGAGGCCCTGGATATTATTGTGACTCGTGTTCAGGAAGCGATGGACACAGAAGTATGCTCTGTTTACCTCGTTGATCCTGAGTCTAACCGATACATCTTAATGGCGACACAGGGCCTGAATAAAGAGGCCGTCGGCAATGTTAGCCTGGCCCACTCTGAAGGACTGGTCGGATTGGTTGGTGTAAGAGAAGAGCCAATCAATCTGGAGAATGCGCCAGCCCACCCACGTTATCGCTATTTTGCCGAGACTGGCGAAGAGCGTTATCAATCTTTCCTTGGCGTTCCGATTATCCATCACCGTAAGGTGTTGGGCGTGATTGTCGTTCAGCAGCAAAAGAATAGCCGTATTTTTGATGAGGGTGAGGAAGCATTTCTGGTCACGGTTTCAGCCCAATTGGCCGGGGTCATAGCGCACAGTGAAGCAACGGGTGTTATTGGCGGTTTGAGTCTAACGGGGGAGCAGGCAAAAGATGTTTGCTTCACGGGTGTGCCTGGTGCGCCCGGTGTTGCGATCGGAGATAGCGTTGTTATATTTCCTCCGGCAGACCTTGATTCCGTGCCGGAAAAGGTCGCAACGGATATTGAATTGGAAATTGAAAAGTTCAATGAAGCGCTTGCGGCAGTGCGACGGGACATTGAAGCTGTGGGCGCCCGACTTGAGTCACAACTGCGGCCAGAAGAACAGGCGCTGTTCGATGTCTATCTGCGCATGTTGGATGACAACGCGCTGGGTGGAGAGGTTATCAGCAGAATTCGTGAAGGTAGTTGGGCCCAGGGGGCATTAAAAGAAGTCACGAATGAGTATGTTCGGCATTTTGAGCTCATGCGGGATTCCTATCTGAGCGAGCGTGCAGTCGATATCAAGGATTTGGGACGCCGAGTGTTGGCGTATCTTCAACAAGAAAATGACCAACAAAAAGATTACCCTGATGCGACTATTCTGGTCAGTGAAGAGTTAACCCCGGCAATGTTGGGTGAAGTGCCCAAAGAAAAGTTAAAGGGGCTGGTTTCTGTTAAAGGCTCCGGAAACTCTCATGTAGCAATTTTGGCCCGTGCGATGGGGGTACCCACTGTGATGGGGGTTGTCGACGTTCCAGTAGGACAGTTAGATAGTCGCCAGCTAATTGTGGATGGCTATAACGGGCAAATTTATGCTTCTCCTTCAATTGAATTGTTGGGTTACTATCAGGGAATCGTTGAGGATGAGCAAGAGCAGATCAAAGGACTGGAAGCGCTTAAAAATGAACCGAGTTTGACAAAGGATGGCCATCAAGTTTCATTGTGGGTCAATACCGGATTAATGACAGATGTGGTCATGTCATTGAGCCATGGTGCTCAGGGGGTAGGCCTGTATCGAACTGAAGTGCCTTTCATGATCAATGAGCGTTTTCCTAGTGAGCATGAGCAAAAAGCGTGTTATCGAGAGCAGTTGGAGGCGTTCGCTCCCGGATACGTGACAATGCGAACACTTGATATCGGCGGCGATAAAGCGCTCACGTACTTCCCAATTCATGAAGAAAATCCGTTTTTGGGCTGGCGCGGCATTCGGGTCACGCTTGATCACCCCGAAATTTTTCTCGTTCAGGTACGCGCCATGCTCAAAGCGAGCGAAGGTTTGGACAACCTTCGTATTATGTTGCCAATGATCAGCAACATTTCCGAGGTTGAAGAGGCGCTCCACCTGATTTATCGGGTTTACCACGAGGTGCGTGAAGAAGGATTCGACATCAAAATGCCGAAAGTCGGTGTTATGATCGAGGTTCCCGCGGCGGTTTATCAGGCGCGAGAACTCGCCGAGCGCGTTGACTTTGTGTCTGTCGGAACGAATGATCTGACGCAATATTTGCTTGCCGTTGACCGGAATAATCCTCGAGTTGCGGGCTTGTATCATTCCTTTCATCCTGCCGTTTTAAAAGCGTTAAGTCACATTGTTCAAGAAAGTCATGATGCCGGTAAGCAAGTCAGTATCTGTGGTGAGCTGGCGGGTGATCCGGCTGGTGCCGTTCTATTGATCGCAATGGGATTTGATGCGCTCTCAATGAATGCGTCAAACTTGCCAAAAGTTAAATCGGTTATCCGGAATATCAGCCTTGCTTGGGCTCGAGACCTCTGGGAGGAGGTGAGTCGCCTTGATTCGCCGCAGGTGATTAAAAGTACGCTCGATTTGGCTTTAAAAGATGCTGGATTAGGTAAATTTATGCGCCCAGAACGCACTGCGGACGGCTCTGTCGTAACGATTTGAATTGAGGCTCAGGCAAACAGCAATAAATTTATCTGTTCATTTAGTATGAATATTCTAATTCGGCTTGCTACCTTGTCGTAAGTAGCAGGTTAGGCAACGGTCTTGTTATTCGTACATTTGTACAGTAAATTGTCAGAAAGCGGTTATTGAGTCGTCCGGTTTTGCGGGCTTATATCAGAGCGCTTGATCGTAAATCATGGAGCACTATTAACCCGTTAGTGGTGTTGGAATAGTGTTGGGATAGAGTAACCAGGCAGTGAGACGCGTTGTACCTGTGGGGGTTTAATGACAAAAGATAAAACAGTGACGGATACCGGTAAACCCAAAATTGGTTTGGCCCTTGGAGGAGGGGGACCATTAGGGGGAATCTATGAAATAGGTGCACTTCGGGCATTGGACGAATCACTAGATGGCGTGGATTTTAATGATCTTTATGTCTACGTCGGGGTCAGCGCGGGCGCTTTTGTCGCTGCAAATCTGGCCAATCAAATGACCTCTGCCCAGATGTGTCGAATTTTTGTCAAGAACGAAGCCGAGGTACACCCGTTTCACCCCGAAGTGTTTTATCGGCCTGCAATACGGGAATATTTGAAGCGCACGGTCTCCGTGCCGGGGTTGTTGGTGGAGGCGCTTGCACGGTTTGTGACCACGCCGCACGATCAAAGCCTGTTGGATGCGTTAACCGTCCTGGCGCAAGCGATTCCGGCCGGGCTATTCGATAACTCCGGTTTACAGGAATATTTGCAGCGCTCCTACAGCATGCTTGGCAGAACGAACGATTTTCGTCAACTGAGTCGTCGATTGTATTTGGTTGCAGCAGACCTGGAGAGTAGTGAAGCGGTGCGGTTTGGTGCGCCGGGTTATGATCATGTACCGATTTCCAGAGCCGTTCAAGCCAGTGTTGCGTCCCCTGGACTTTATGTGCCCGTGGAATTGGACGGCCGCTATTACATGGATGGCACGCTCCGGAAAGGGATGCATGCCTCGGTGGCTTTGGA
Source organism: Oleiphilus messinensis (assembly GCF_002162375.1). GTDB lineage: Bacteria > Pseudomonadota > Gammaproteobacteria > Pseudomonadales > Oleiphilaceae > Oleiphilus > Oleiphilus messinensis. Next base: position 837,104 of record NZ_CP021425.1, read on the forward strand.
AGAGGGCGCGGATTTGGTCATTGCTGTAAACCCGCTTGTGCCCATTGATGTCAGTGAAGCCGTGGCAGCTGGTACAATGAAGCCTGGTGCACTTACGAATAGTGGCATGCCAAATATATTAGCGCAAACATTTCGAACAATGGTTTATTCCCGTATGAAAGCCGGGATGACGATGTACGAAACAGAATACCCGAATGCCGATATTGTGCTATTTGAGCCAACTCGGGAAGATGCAAAAATGTTTTTCTCGAACGTATTTAGTTTCCAGTCGCGCAGGATGGTTTGTGAGCACGCGTATCAGATGACACGTCAGAATTTATTGAGTCGTGCAGATGAGTTGGAAAAAACGTTTGCCCCTTACGGCATTACGCTACGTCGCGATATTCTCGAAGATGAGCAGCGAACCATTAGTACGAGTCTCTACGGTGAGATGCTTCCTGTATATGTTGCCAAAGAGCGTGAAGAAAAGACGGGTTACTTAGGCCGTATTGGTTCCGGATTGGAAAATGTCGCGGATTTCTTGCAAAGTGCGAGACAAATTATTTGAAAGTAGCAAATTAAGAAAAAATCGAATCAGTGTTGTCGAGTTAGCTGTCAGGGCGGATTTTGGTGCTCTGACGGCGGAACAAAATTGTGTTCCATTCCGCCGCCGAGCGGACAAAGTAGTTAGATTTTTTCACACCCTTCGTCCATACCCCTCCTATCAAACCCCATATATTAGGACGAAGGGTTTTTTTATTTTAGGACAGCTCTATTTTATTGTCTATCGGTGAGCGCATTGTTCAGTAAATTATTTTATTGAATGTGTGTATTCTTTCTGAATTAGAAAGACTAATTTCAGTTTCCAAAAGTTCGAGCCGGTTGCACCTTAACTGTTTTTTCTGAGTGGGAGCACTCTCTGTATACGCGGAATGCATTCACAGAAATTATCGAAGGTTGGTGAAGTGTGGTCGTTACGAAGGGTCACGAGATTTCCCGGAAGCATCAAGCTTATTCAGGTAGTTCTCCCAAAGTTCATCTTTTTCATGGCTGAGCTGATGAAGGTATTCCCAAGTATACAGTCCGCTGTCGTGGCCATCATCGAATGTAAACTTGATGGCATAATTACCTGTTGTTGATATGTCGTTGATCCTCACGTTTCGTTTGCCGACTTGCAGTACCGCATTTTGATTGCCATGGCCTCTGACCTCTGCGGAAGGGGAGTGTACCCGGAGAAATTCTGCGCTCAGGCTGAATATTTCTGCTGGTGAGTAGGTCAGCTCGACCGTTTTGCGATCATCAGCCAGTGCTATTCGAATAGGGGGCTTTGCCTTCATGTTCACAGGTCTATGTAAGGTAAAATTGGAAGTGCATTCCGTACCAGGCTCGATAAAGATAACTTGAGCCTGGTACGGATTTTTGATCCGGGTGTTCGCTACAGTATATAGCGGCTCAAGTCTTCATCACCCGCCAGTTCTTCTAATTGTTCATTCACGTAGGTGCCATCAATCTTCAGGGATGTCGTCAACGTATCACCTGCAGTAAAGGACGCATTTTCGAGAAGACGCTCCATTACTGTATGCAGGCGGCGGGCACCAATATTTTCCGTCTTTTCGTTAACTGTCCAAGCGATCTCCGCTATTCGGTCAATCGAGTCCGGTGTAAATTCCAGTTGCAGGCCTTCGGTATTCATTAGAGCTTGGTACTGCTCAGTCAGTGAGGCATCCGGCTCGGTGAGAATGCGCTTAAAGTCATCTGGAGTCAATGCTTCAAGTTCGACTCGAATCGGCAATCGGCCTTGCAGTTCAGGGATCAAGTCAGAAGGTTTGGAAAGGTGGAATGCACCGGATGCGATAAAGAGGATGTGATCTGTTTTGATCATTCCGTATTTGGTGCTGACTGTCGAGCCTTCAATCAATGGGAGTAAATCCCGTTGAACGCCTTCCCGTGATACATCTGCACTGCCATGGTCCGAGCGCTTTGCTACCTTGTCAATTTCGTCGATGAAAACGATACCATTCTGTTCAACAGCGGAAATGGCTTTTTGCTTCATTTCCTCTTCGTTAATCAGTTTGGCTGCTTCCTCATCTTGAAGGCGTTTGAGAGCATCACTGACCTTCATTTTACGACTTTTCTTTTTGTCGCCCGAGATGTTCGAAAACATACTCTGCAACTGATTGGTCATTTCTTCCATGCCGGGAGGTGCCATAATCTCAACCCCGATCGGCGCGGCTTTCAACTCGATCTCGATTTCTTTGTCATTTAATTCGCCTTCTCTCAGTTTTTTGCGAAAAATCTGACGTGTAGAACTATCCTGAGGAGAGGTTTCATCAGAGCTTCTTGCGGGGGGCAGAAGTGCGTCCAATACTCTGTCTTCAGCCGCGTCCTGAGCGCGCTGGGACACCCGATCCATTTCTTTTTCGCGAAACATCTTGATCGACATTTCACACAGATCTCGAATAATGGACTCAACGTCTCGCCCGACATAGCCAACTTCTGTGAATTTGGTGGCTTCAACTTTCAGGAAGGGAGCTTCAGCAAGCTTGGCTAGTCGGCGAGCAATTTCTGTTTTACCGACCCCGGTTGGACCAATCATAAGTATATTCTTCGGGGTGATTTCGTCCCGGATTGTTTCATCCAGCTGCATTCGGCGCCATCGGTTACGCAGTGCGATAGCAACCGCGCGCTTGGCACTTTCCTGGCCAATGATGTGTTTGTTTAATTCGTGTACAATTTCACGTGGAGTCATAGCGGACATGATAGGTTCCAAGTTCAGTCTTTTGCGCTGTCAGTTTGACGTGTCACACAACAGGTAATCAAATTCAACCGTTCTTATTAATTTCTTCAATGGTCTGATGATGATTTGTATAGATGCAAATATCTCCAGCAATATTCAGGCCTTTCTCTACAATTTCCTTCGCGGAAAGTTCGGTATTATCCAACAGAGCCCGAGCAGCGGCCTGTGCATAGGGACCACCTGAGCCAATGGCAATCAAGCTATCCTCTGGCTCCACCACATCACCATTACCGGTGATGATCAGCGAGGTTTCCTTGTCTGCAACAGCCAGGAGTGCTTCAAGTTTTCGCAGTGCGCGATCCGTTCGCCAATCTTTAGCGAGTTCAACTGCGGCCCGAACCAAATGCCCTTGATGTTTCTCAAGCTTGCCTTCAAACCGCTCAAACAGGGTGAAGGCGTCCGCAGTGCCTCCAGCGAAGCCCGCGATCACTTTGCCGTGATAAAGTCGTCTGACTTTCTTCGCGTTTCCTTTCATTACCGTGTTGCCGAGGGAGACCTGTCCGTCTCCACCAAGCGCAACTTGATCGTCGCGCCTAACTGATAAAATAGTCGTCATTCATTGACTCCGTTGAGCATCTTCCAGAGAGTATAGGGAGGATATGGTGACGGATTTGGAGCAATTCAAGTTCTCTTCGCAAAATTACTCCTGAGGATTTGGCTATGTCCCTTGGTACCTTTACGGCTCTTTTGGAATTTTTTTGGTCAAGGGTTGGATATTGATCGAAACAAGTTTATCGATTGCCCCATTCATTTTACTACGGGAGTAAAACGGCCCGACTTCCACTCGGTACCACGGACGCCCACTTTTATCATCGATACTGCTGACAGTGGCACGAAGTCCTTGAAAGCCAATCTGGGCTTTTTGGCGTTCGGCATCACTTGGGTTGCGGAATGACCCTGTCTGGAGGATGTAATTATATTGTTTTTTGTCTGCTTTAACTTTGGGGCGGTAAGCATCCACGTTGCTGGTTTCAATTTCGCTATTGGGTAGCATTTTATAAAATTCAAATCTCGATGATTCATCAGGATTTTTCAGCTCGGGTTCTGCTTTTGCCATCTTGGGCTTTTCTTTCTCTGGGATTGCTGTTTTTGGCGTAATCTCAGCTGGTGCGGCTGGAGTACTTTGTTGTCGAGGAACCTTATTGAGAAAATAGAGACCCGTCAGAAAAGCTGCAGATATGATAATAATTAGCAAAATATACCCAATTTTTCTGGTCCCCTTAGTTGCTGGGGCATTGTTGCGGCTCGACATTGGAGGAGCGTAATCTTTGGGCATTTTTTGACCTTTTTTGAATCTATCTGAAGTGTATAGTTTGCTAGTTTGGCGGGCTTTTGTGAAGTTTGATAGAGATAATAGCGCAAGATATAAAACACAACATCTTACCCGATTTCTACTGGGTCAATATCTAAGCTGATTCGAATCTGAGGATTCGGGGTAAAATCAGCGAGGATTGTTTGGATAGAACTGAGCCACTTTTGCATTTGGGGTTTAGTGGGGGTTTTCAGTGTGAGGTAAAATCGGTATCGATCTGCCTTTCTGGGCAACAAAGAAGGTAGCGGTCCAGATATACTCCCCCCCCCAACTAGCCGTTGCTGTTTGGTGTCCAGCCCAGTCGTAATTTTCTCAGCAATGTTTTGTAGCAAGGTAAAAGTGTCAGACTCATTTTTGCCCTCTCCCCGGATGTTTGTTATTGCGGAAAATGGAGGCAGTGTCATGAGTTCCCGCTCATGTGCGAGTGTTGTTGCTATGTGGTCATAGTCAAGCCGGGAAATGGCTTGCAAAATTGCATGGTGGGAGTGGCGAGTTTGAATAATCACCTGCCCCGGCTGCTGTGCACGACCTGCCCGGCCTGAAACCTGAATGAGCAGCTGGCTGAATTTTTCCTCTGCTCGGAAATCTGCTGAAAATAGCCCGTCGTCTGCAGCAACCACGACAACCAGTGTCACCTTTGGGAAATGATGTCCTTTGGCAAGCATTTGAGTGCCAACGAGCAGGGCCGCGTCTTCGGCAAGAATCTGGTGATAAAGGGTCTCCATCTGGTGCTTGCCGGAAACAGAGTCCCTGTCAATTCTGAAAAGCGGTGTATCGGGGTAGGTTTGCTCCAGAAACGCTTCTGTTTGCTGGGTGCCCTGGCCAAGCAATTTCAAGGTTGATTGATGGCAATCCTGGCAATGATTGGGGGCTGATGTTTGGTAATTGCAATGGTGGCAGCGTAATACGTGCCCTTTGTTGTGATAGGTAAGCCGCGCATCGCAGTGATTGCATTTGGCTATCCAACCGCATTCCGTGCAGGTTAGAGTCGGGGCAAAGCCTCGGCGGTTGAGAAAAACGAGAACCTGATGCCCATTTTTTAAATGAGATTCAATCGACTTAATCGTGGGGCGGGCAAGTCCGGCTTGTAATGGTCGCGTTTGTATGTCAATGAGTTCTACTTGAGGGAGCTGGATTGAGCCTGGTCGCTCGTTTAATGTTAACAGCTTATACTTCTTTTCGCGTGCATTGATGTAAGATTCCAAGGATGGTGTGGCTGAGCCCAGAATAACAGGACAGTTGTGTTCTTTGGCTCGTTTAACGGCGATATCCCGTGCATGGTAACGAAAGCCATCCTGTTGTTTGTATGAGGTATCATGTTCCTCATCGATGATGATGCAGCCAAGCTTTTTAAAGGGATAAAAAACAGCAGATCGCGTGCCAATTAATACAGAGGCTCGATGGGTTTGGCAGAAATGCCAGGCTTCGAGCCTCTCGCTATTGTTCATTCCACTGTGGTGTACGACGAGCTTTGCATCCGGCAGGCGGGCTTGAAAACGTAAAAGGGTTTGCGGGGTCAGGTTAATTTCAGGCACGAGGACTAGAGCCTGGTATCCTTGTACCAAAAAATGTTCAATGATTTCCAGGTATACTTCTGTTTTACCGCTTCCCGTAATACCCTTCAACAAGTATGCCTGGAAGCAGTGTTCACCTGAAATTGCGGACTGCACGGCCTGTTTTTGCTCATCATTGAGGAGTAACTGGTCTGAGTCATCACTATCTCTTCTTTTATATGCTTCTATTTCCGGGATTACATTGTTATCTGTTATTAGTTTCTTTTGCTTCAGGGTCTTTAGTTGCTGGAGTTTAAAGCCCATGGATCGCAGGCTTTGTTCGTAAATGCCGTCGCTGGATTGACTCAAGGTGGTCAGTAGTTCTTTTTGTTTTTCAGCGTTTTTCCGAATTTGTGATAAGTGTACATTCAGATTTTCAGCGGTTACGTCAGGCGTGTTAAGTTGCCATTTGCGGTATTTCTCCTGCTTCAACGCTTTTCCATGTCTGAATGGAGGGGGGAGGGCACTGAAAAGCGCTTCCCCCAGTGATGCCTGATAGTATTTGCTCGCCCAACGTAGCAGTAATATTAGGTGTTCCGGCATAACCGGGGATTCATCGATGAGTTCTATAATTGGCTTGATTCGCGTGATGTCAATGGAGGGGCGAGGTGAGAGTTCGACAATGAGTCCGATTAATTGCCGATTGCCGAACGGGACTTTGACGCGAGCACCCAAAGTTGCCTTCTCCAACTCTTTCTCACTCAGTTGATAATCAAAAGTTTGTTTTAACGGTATTGGAAGTGCGACTTTTATCAATTGAGTTGGTTGCATATTAGCCATTTTTTTGCGTTAAGTGGTTGTGGAACGGTTAAAATATGGTATCATCGCCGTCCCAAAATCACTGCTCTGAATTTAGTTTTCTACCTATCTGGATTTAGGTTCCCATTATAGGGGATGTGCAGTCACATTGGGGAGCGGTTGACACGAGTGACCGATTCCAAGTTTGGAGCAACGTTTTGTTTGCGGTGCCTGACAAGTGTTCGGGTGGCGGCAACACCTTAGTGAGGTTTTAAAAATGAAAGAAGGTATTCACCCAAAATACGAAGAAATTTCCGCACACTGCAGCTGTGGGAATGTGATCAAAACCCGTTCAACCGCATGTAAAGATTTGCATTTGGACGTTTGTTCTGCTTGCCACCCTTTCTACACCGGAAAGCAGAAGCAAGCTGAAACTGGTGGACGTATCGACAAGTTCAACAAGCGTTTCGGTGGTCGTCTGGGTAAGAAAGCTTAATTTGTCAGAACGACAAATTGTAGCGACATCGAGACAGGATACGACATAGGAAGAAGCGCACATTGGTGCGCTTTTTTGTCCTGAGTCTATGCTGCCTGTCCAGGGTTCCAATTTCCCTTCCGTGCAGTATACTGCGTACGAGAGTCAAGCATGGGGGTTCAAAATTTGATAATACCCTGCCTTTACCCGATGGAATTCTACTTATTTGGAGCGGGAGCGGTGCTCTCGTCGAATTAACTAAAATACGGAAAAGTTGCAATGTCTGAAGATTTGAAGCAAGCGGCTCTTGATTATCATGCCAATCCCCGTCCAGGAAAGATTAGCGTAGAAATTACCAAGCCCACGCAAACTTCCCGTGATTTGTCATTGGCCTACAGTCCTGGTGTGGCCGAGCCAGTTCGAGAAATCGCTAAAGACCCTGAAAATGCATACCGTTATACGGCCAAAGGCAACCTGGTTGCGGTCATTTCGGATGGTAGTGCGATTTTGGGGTTGGGCAATTTAGGGCCTTTGGCGAGTAAACCCGTCATGGAAGGTAAAGGCGTTTTGTTCAAGCGCTTTGCCGGTATTGATGTCTTTGATATTGAAGTTGACTCCGAAAGTCCACAGGCTTTCATTGATACGGTTGCACGCATCGCAGATACGTTCGGTGGAATTAATCTCGAAGATATCAAAGCTCCGGAATGCTTTGAAATTGAGCGAGTGCTGATCGAGCAGTGCAATATTCCTATTTTTCATGATGACCAGCACGGAACTGCGATTGTAACCGCAGCAGGTATGTTGAACGCACTGGAATTGCAAGGCAAGAGTATCGAGGAGGCAACTATTGTTTGTCTGGGTGCTGGTGCTGCTGCTGTTGCTTGTATGAAGCTGTTGATCAGCTGTGGTGCGAAGCAGGAAAATATCATGATGCTGGACCGAAAAGGTGTGATCCACTCCGGCCGCGATGATTTGAATCAGTATAAGGCAATGTTTGCAATTGATACTGACAAGCGCACGCTGGCTGATGCATGTGATGGTGCAGATGTGTTTGTGGGTTTGTCCGGGCCAAACTTATTGTCTCCAGAGATTCTGAAGACTATGGCACCCAATCCTGTTATCTTCGCTTGTTCCAACCCGGATCCGGAAATCAAGCCTGAGTTGGCGCTTGAGACTCGCGATGACTTGATTATGGCGACAGGACGTTCGGATTACCCTAATCAGGTCAACAACGTGCTTGGTTTCCCATTCATTTTCCGTGGTGCGCTTGATGTAAGGGCGACAGCCATCAATGAAGAAATGAAAGTGGCTGCGGTTAATGCGATCAAGGATCTTGCGAAAGAGCCTGTACCGCAAGATGTGGTGGAAGCGTATGGCGGGGATGCATTGTCATACGGTAAAGACTATATTATTCCGAAGCCGCTTGATGGGCGCTTACTGACCAAGGTGTCGGCAGCAGTCGCCCAGGCAGCAGTAGATAGTGGTGTAGCGCGCTTCCCTTATCCTGCGCATTACCCGCTAAACAGCGTAGATGATATCAAGTAAAGTTCATCATACTGTTTAGTTTAAAAAAGCCCTGCATTGTCAGGGCTTTTTTTGTTCTATCTAAACTTTGTTCAATCTAGATAATGTGTGTTTCGGTGGCCGAGTGGTCGACTTTTCAGAAAATTTCTTCGGGTGTGATTTCTATCGTATTTTCGCCTTCCTGGTGAGAAGGGATAGGTTTAGTTGAATCGAGCTCGGGGGTATTTTCGGTTCGAAATATCTCAAAGATTGCGTTTGTGTCATTGGCCTGTGCACGTTTGCCTGTCTTGGGGTTGATTCGTACTGTCGATAATCCGTGGGGCTGGCTCAGGTGGTGCTCTTGTGTGCCTGCAAGTGCGATGCGCATGTAATCTATCCAGATGGGAAGTGCTGCTGCCGCGCCATATTCTCTTCTTCCCAGTGTTTCGGGTTGATCGAACCCAACCCAGACGGACGTAGCCAGTTCGGTATTAAAACCTGAGAACCAAGCATCTTTTTGATCGTTAGTTGTTCCAGTTTTGCCCGCGATATCTGATCTTTTCAGCGTCAATGCTCTGCGCCCCGTACCTCTTGTTATGACGTCTTTCATGATGTCATGGAGGATGTAGGTCGCTCTTGGGTCTGTGATGCGTTGCGCGCTTGGAATATCGTACATTGGAGTTTGTATCTCACTCTCATGTATTGATTGTGAGGTCGTAGGAATTATCTCTTGAGCCGGAGTGGTGTTGTCTTCTACTTCCGGGCTTGATAGAGCAAGCGAAAAGGCCTCTGGCGTTGGTGTAAACTTGTGCAGCAAAGAATAGGGCGCGAGCTTTTCGGGAGTGCATGGCATGCATGCCAGTTCGGGTGTGGATTCAAAAAGAATCTCTTCGTTCGCATTTTCGATTCTGTCGATAAAATAGGGTTTTACCTTATAGCCTCCGTTTGCAAGGATGGCATACCCCGAGGCAATATCCCAAGGTGTCAGTGTGCCGCTGCCCAGGGCGAGAGAAAGATCATGTGGCAGTGCGTTGGTGTCGAAACCAAATCGGGCTACATACGATAGCGCTGTTTTAATCCCGAGATCTTGCAAAAGCCGAATGCTTACCAGATTTTTCGATTGATAAAGCGCTTTACGAAGGCGGGTCTCGCCTAAAAACTTACCGCTGGAGTTTTCAGGGCGCCAAATAGACTCCAATTTATCGTCGTCAAATACGATAGGGGCGTCGTTTATGAGAGTCGCGGCTGTTGCACCATTTTCGAGAGCAGATAGATAGATAAATGGTTTAAAGTTAGAGCCAGGTTGTCGCTTGGCCTGAGTCGCTCGATTGTATTTGCTCTGGTAGAAGCTGTACCCGCCAACCAGTGCCTGTACTGCTCCATCGAATGGACGAATGGAGATCAGTGCACTTTGTGCTTGCGGAAGCTGGGCCAGTTTCAGGTATATTGCGGTTTTTGTTTCATCGTTATTATTTTCTTCGGTCTGTTCCGGGCTGATCTGAGTGTAGATAACATCGCCCGGTTTGACTATATCGGTAATGGTGTTGGGTGTTGCCCCTTTTGAGTTTACAGAAAGATAGGGGGATGCCCACTTGCTCTCTGCTATTTTGATGATGCCTGTCTGACTATTTTTGAGCAGAATCTCTGCGATATCATCACTGACCTTAAGAACTGCTCCGGGAATCAGGGCTTCAATTGTCGGGATGGTATTGAGGTTGCTTAGAATGGCTGATGTGCTTTTGGTTTCTATCTCATTGATCGTTGCAATGGGGCCCCTGTAGCCGTGGCGGCGGTCATAGCTTTCCAGGCCTGCGCGCACTGCGGATTGTGCCGCTTGTTGCAACGTGCTGTTCACTGTCAAGGTTACTTTGTAGCCGTCTTCATATGCGGCTTCACCATACGAGTCGGTCATGTATTTGCGAGCCATCTCTGCGAGATATGGCGCTTCGACTTCTGGAGTTGCACCATGATAGCTCGCTGTTATCGGCTGCTTGATCGCTTCGTTATAGTCTTCAGAGCTGATGAAGTGAAGTTTGTGCATTCTACCCAATATCCAGTCTCGACGAATTAGGGCTCTTGAGGCGTTTGCCAAAGGGTTGTAGCTCGATGGGGCTTTTGGCAGTCCGGCAATCATAGCCATTTGTCCAAGCGTAAGCTCCTGGATGCTCTTTCCGTAATAGGCCTGGGCTGCCGCCTCAATGCCATAAGCTCTGTTGCCAAAGTAGATTTTATTGAAATAGAGCTCCAATATTTCGTCTTTGGTTAACTCTTGTTCAATCTGGAGTGCGAGCAAAATTTCATTGAATTTCCGTGTGAATGTTCGTTCCCGAGAAAGGAAAAAGTTCTTGGCGACCTGCATCGTGATCGTGCTGCCACCGGATTGAATGCTCCCGGTGCTCACGAGCTCAAGCGAGGCTCTAATCAACCCCTTAATGCTAACACCTTGATGCTCATAAAACTGGTTGTCTTCGGCGGCGATAAATGCGTTTTTAAATTGTTCAGGTACGTTTTCGATGTGTATGGGGGTGCGTCTCTTTTCGCCGTATTCGGCAACGAGTTTCTGATCCGATGTGTAGACTCGCAAAGGAACCTGCAACTGGGTATGTTTCAGTTGTTCAGCATCCGGTAGTCCTGGTGTGAGGTATAAATAGAGGGCTGCTGCCAAAGTGCCGAGGCCGGCAAATGCGGCCAAAATGCTCCACAACAAAAAACGGGAAAAGCTCACAAAATAGCTCATCTTTTTCCTGACAACTAAAAAATATGGGTCTATTATTTAGGAAATCGCCTTAAAACGCGAACATTATAGAAAATTTTTCTTTGATGATTAGATGGTTATCTGCGCTTTTTAACATAAGTTAAAAGAACTGGTTCACAGTGTAATATCGCTGCAGATGAGTTACTTAGCCGTAAACTTACGTACAGGGTCTCCGTGTGTTTGGTTTATTTGGAAGCAAAAACTCAGTCCTATTGGGAATTGATATCAGCTCCACGTCCGTGAAGTTATTGGAGCTCAGTAAAAGCGGTGGTCGTTGCAAAGTCGAAAGTTACGCCGTTGAACCCCTCCCGCCTAACGCTGTTGTCGAGAAAAATATCAGCGATATCGAACTTGTAGGTGAGGCTATCAGAAAAGTGGTGGCGAAAGCCAGGACTAATAATAAGTTTTCTGCTGTCGCTGTTGCAGGGTCTGCCGTAATTACGAAAACAATCCAGATGGCCGGTGGATTGAATGATCAGGAGATGGAAAGCCAGATATCTGTCGAAGCGGATCAATATATCCCTTACCCACTCGACGAAGTAGCAATTGATTTCGAAGTTCAGGGTGAGTCGGATCAGAATCCCGAGCAGGTTGATGTTTTGCTGGCGGCGTGTCGGCGTGAGAATGTTGAGTTGCGAGAGGACGCCTTGGAAATAGCCGGGTTGACGACTCGCATTGTCGATGTGGAAGCTTATGCGATGGAGCGGGCTTTTGGTTTGATCGAGCCTCATCTGGATGCGGGGGCGGAGGAGCAAACGGTTGCCATCGTCGATATCGGGGCAACAATGACAACGCTGAGCGTGTTGGTCGATGGTCAAACGATTTATACGCGCGAGCAATTGTTTGGCGGCAAGCAACTGACAGAAGAAATTCAACGCCGTTATGGTCTGTCTCAGGAAGAGGCTGGACTGGCTAAAAAACAAGGCGGGCTGCCTGACGACTATGAAGACGAAGTCTTGCAACCCTTTAAAGAAGCTGTTGTTCAACAGGTTGCTCGATCGCTTCAGTTCTTTTTCTCCTCCAGTCAGTATAACGAAGTCGATTATGTGATTTTGGCCGGAGGGACTGCATCCATCTCGGGAATTGCTGAACTAGTTCAGGAGAAAGTTGCGACGCCGACTCTCGTCGCCAACCCTTTTGCTGACATGGCATTGAGTTCGAAAGTTAATGCTTCTGCGTTAAGCAACGACGCACCTTCTTTGATGATCGCTTGTGGGTTGGCAATGAGGAGTTTTGATTGATATGGCTAGGATAAATTTAAGGCCCTGGCGTGAAGAACTCCGGGCCGAACGTCAACGGCAGTTTGTTAGCGTCTTGGCTGTGGTTTTCATTATCGCTGGAGGTTTGGCATTTGGTTGGACAAGCTTTGTGGATGGACAGATTGAATATCAAAAATCCCGAAATGTGTACATACAATCCGCAACCAAAGCGCTAGATGCGAAGATAAAAGAGATCAATGAGCTGAAAAAGAAGAAGGCTGAGTTGCTTGCAAGGATGAAAGTTATTCAGGATTTGCAGGGAAAGCGGCCGGTTATCGTTCGGGTGTTTGATGAGCTGGTAAAAACGCTCCCAGATGGTGTTTATTTTACTTCTTTGTCTAAAGTTGGAGACCGACTCTCCATCAAAGGTGTCGCAGAGTCCAACAACAGAGTTTCTGCATTAATGCGATCCTTGGACGGGTCGAATTGGTTTGCGAATCCAAATTTAAACCGAGTGGCCGCGATGAAGGATCGTCAGGATAGTAATCAGTTTGAGTTGAGTGTCGCTCAGGTTACACCTGATGAGGAAGATGAGGGAGGTAAGAAAAAATGAGTTTGGCCGATTCTCTAGAGGGGTTGAAGGGGTTCGATATAAATGACCTGGATTTTAATAATGCAGGTTCTTGGCCTTTTCTGATCAAAGTTATTGTCTTCGTTTTGGTTTTTGTTTTGGTGATCGGTGGTTCTTACTATTTTCTCGTTCAAGATCAGTATGAGCAGCTAGACAGAGTGGAGATCGAGGAGTCAGAACTGAGGACAGAGTATGAGAAGAAGGCATTCAAGGCCGCTAATTTGGATGCTTACCGAAAACAAATGGCTGAAATGGAGGCGTCTTTCGGTGCTCTGTTGAAGCAACTCCCGACGGATACAGAGGTTCCTGGGTTGCTTGAGGATATTACAAATACTGGTGTGGGGAGTGGCCTCGAGATTAAGGCAATAGATCTTCAGGCTGAAAAGAAAAGGGAGTTTTATGTTGAGTTACCCATCAAAATCGAGTTACAGGGCACCTATCACGATTTGGCCTCCTTTGTTAGTGGTGTTGCTGGACTTCCGAGAATAGTGACATTGCATGATTTATCCATCGAACCACCAAAAACGTCGAACGGTGAGGTGCTGAATATGTCGATTGTAGCCAAAACGTACCGATATAAGTCGGGAGGGTGAATAGGATGGTGAGACATGAACTAGCCATTGTATTGCCACTGGTAATGTTGGCGTTACAGGGGTGCAGTGCAGGGCGGGGCTTTTCAGATATTGATCAATTTATGGCTGAGATGCAATCGAAACCCAGAGGGAAGATCGAACAACTCCCTGTGTTTGAAGCATATGAGGCATTTACATATAGTGCAGCTAATCGCAGAGCTCCTTTCAGTGTTCCGGTCGATATCCAGCTGTTGGAAAGGCAGTTGCAGGAAAATTCAACTGTCACGCCTGATCTGGATCGGCCAAAAGAATTGCTGGAGAATTATGCGATTGCTTCTCTCAAGCTGGTCGGAACCCTGAAGCGCGCTGATAGTGGTCCTTTGTTCGCGTTAATTCAGGATGATGAGGGGGGGATTCATCGTGTGCAAGAGGGCCAGTACATGGGGAAAAATCACGGCAGGGTGATACGGGTAGATGATGCTGGTATGCAGTTGGTCGAGATTGTCCCTAATGGTCGTGGAGGCTGGCTTGAGAGGCCGCGCACCTTGGCTCTGATTGAGTCTGGTGAGGGGTAAGGGGGTAAAATTTATGAGATTGATACTAAACAACTATCTGCAATATGGGCTGGTGTCTAAAATGTTTTTTAATGCTAAAAATGCAGTGTGGACGAGCTTGATAGCAGTTTTATTTTTTCCTTTGAGCGTGGTTGGTGCGACATTAAATGATGTCAGCTTTGCATCACTGCCGGGAGATAAAACTGAAATCAGGTTTTCATTCGATCAAACGCCTCCTATGCCTAAAGGATACACTATCGAAAGGCCTGCCCGAATTGCTCTCGATATTCCGGATGTATCGAGCGCACTGAAGAGCAAGTATCATAATCTGGGAGTCGGAAATGCACAAAGTCTAACCGTTATAGAGGCAAAGGACAGGGTGCGGGTTATTATAAACTTGGTCGAGTTAGTGCCTTATTCGTCCGTTAGGCACGGCAATGAACTTGTTGTTGTTGTTGGGTCTGGTAGTTTAATGTCTCCGTCTTCGGGAGAGCATGCGGAGGGGGCATCCTCGGTATCGGGTCAGCAGCCCGGGGTATTTGTCAGTACGTCTGCGGTTGCTCAAGCCAATCAGGAGCCTGCCCTCGAAAGTATAGATTTCAAGCGGGGTGAGAAAGGGGATGGCCAGGTTGTCTTGTCTTTGAATACGGCCAGTGTTGATGTGGATATGTCGGAACAAGCAGGAAATATCCGTCTCGAATTCAAAGGTGTAGCGTTGCCAGCGGAATTGAAAAGGCGCTTTGATGTGACTGACTTCGCCACGGCAGTTACGCGAATTGATGCGCTGAGTGAAGAGGGAAATGCAGTGATTTTGATCCGTCCTGAGGGAAATTATGATTTTCTGGCTTATCAAGCAGACAATCAGTTCACAGTCAGTGTCGAAGCCCTGACATCTGAAGAGGTGGAGCAGCGCAGGAAAGAGAAATTCCCTTACTCCGGTGAAAAATTATCATTGAATTTTCAAGATATTGATGTTCGAGCAGTGCTGCAGTTAATAGCTGACTTTACAGGTTTGAATCTCGTTGCAAGCGATACTGTTTCTGGAAAAATTACCCTTAGACTGCAAAATGTACCGTGGGATCAAGCCCTGGAATTGGTTTTGAAAACCAAAGGATTAGACAAGCGTAAAGTTGGCAACGTGCTATTGGTGGCGCCGGCTGCTGAAATTGCTGCCCGTGAGAAGCTTGAGTTGGAAACGTCCAAGCAGGTCAAAGAGTTGGCACCAGTTCGTTTGGAAATTGTTCAGGTGAACTACGCTAAAGCTGCAGACATTGTAAGGTTACTACGTGCGGATAAGGAGTTGATTTCTGATCGAGGATTTATTTCTTCAGACACTCGAACCAATAGTGTGAGTGTTCGAGAAACCTCTGACAAACTAGATCAAATTCGCAGATTGGTTGCAAAGTGGGATGTGCCCGTGCGACAGGTGTTAATAGAAGCTCGAATTGTAAGAGCTCGTAGCAACCTCACTCAAGACTTGGGGATTCAATGGGGTGGGGGGTATTTGACACAAAAAGGAGACAGCCTTTATCGTGTTGGTGGGTCGTCTTCAACATTGTCGGAGTTGACAGAAGTTGCTGCCGGCAATTCTAATACAATTACGTTTCCAGATGCATTGGCAGTTGATTTGGGGGTTACCCGGGTAAATACGTCTTCAATTGCATTGGGGTATGGCAATGACAATATGCTCATTGATATGGAGCTTTCAGCGTTCGAAACGGATGGGAAGGGAGAGATAGTCGCACAGCCAAAAATAGTAACTGCTGATCGAAAAAAGGCCATAATAAAATCGGGTGAACAAATCCCATATCAGGAGGCGTCTTCCAGTGGTGCTACTTCAGTATCGTTCAAAGAGGCCGCATTATCTCTGGAGGTGACTCCCCAAATTACACCTGATGATAAAATTATTATGGATCTAAAGATTAATCAGGATGCTCGGGGGGAGGTAACCGGCGGAATTCCGAGCATTGATACGAATGAGATTGAAACGCAAGTACTGGTTGGTAATGGTGAAACGATAGTCTTGGGAGGTATATTTCAGGCGGAAACCTCAACAACGGTGACAAAAACACCGTTTTTAGGTGATCTCCCATATATTGGTTCCTTGTTTAAGAAAACGGAAGAGATTGATGAGCGCGGAGAATTGTTGATTTTTATTACCCCCAAGTTGTTGAAAGGTGGGTTGACAGATCAGTAGCTTAGAGGAATTCGAACTCAAGGCATTGTCAAATGTCTTGAGTTGTACACACTAGCAAACCTACAAAGAGTGGATATTCAAGCCGCCCATGAATTTCATGGGCGGCTTTTTTGTCTGTCTTCCTCTGCACGATCTCAAGAAAACTATGCTATGCTCTCGCGCTTACGTATCTGATATTGCACTTTATTATGTTTCTTAAAAAAAAGCTGAATAAAAGCCCCGATAAAAATGTTGTATTAGTTGGCCCTATGGGGGCTGGTAAAACCACAATCGGGAAGCTATTGGCGAAAGAATTGGGGTTTCAGTTTACAGATTCCGATAAGGTAATCGAGCAGCGTTGTGGGGCAGACATACCCTGGATATTTGACGTCGAGGGGGAAGCTGGATTTAGAGGTCGGGAAAAGGCCGTTATCCAGGAGCTTGGGGAGCAGTCCGGCTTGGTGATTGCGACCGGTGGCGGGGCCGTTTTGGATCCGGATAACCAATTAAATCTGAAAGAGAAAGGTATTGTTGTGTACCTGAAAACTTCAGTGGCGCAGCAGTATGAGCGGACTTTTCGGGACAAAAACAGGCCATTGTTGCAGACGGATAATCCTTTGGCGGTTTTATCTGCGCTATTTGAAAAGCGTGATCCGATATACTCGCATCTTGCGGATATCGTTGTTAAAACGGATAAAAAGAATCCCAAGTCAGTTGTTAAATATATCGTGAGTAAATTGGCTCAGCTGTGAGCGTTAATTGAAAGATAGAAGTGGTTTTCAGAAGTAGAAATTAAGTCATTGTTTTAGGTTGCTGGTAAGGGAAATGTGAGATGAGAACGCTACAGGTTGATCTGGGGGATAGAAGTTACCCTATTCATATTGGATCCGGAATTTTGCATGACGCGAAGTTATTCACCCCCCATATTCAGGGGGAAGTGATGATTGTCACAAATGAGACTGTAGCGCCTTTATATTTGGAGCCGTTGAAGGCGACACTGGCTGGGCTTCGTGTAAACCAAGTAATCTTGCCAGATGGTGAGGCGTATAAAAACCTGGATACCATCAATGAAATATTCTCCCAATTATTGACCTGTCGCCACAGTAGAAGAACCACGCTTGTGGCTCTTGGTGGGGGGGTGATTGGAGACATGACCGGGTTTGCGGCTGCCTGTTACCAGCGTGGTGTAGACTTTATTCAGGTGCCCACGACGTTGCTGTCTCAGGTTGACTCATCTGTGGGTGGAAAAACCGGAGTCAATCATCCTGCGGGGAAAAATATGATTGGTGCATTTCATCAGCCGAATGTGGTCGTGATTGACACCGATACGTTAAAAACATTACCTGAACGAGAGCTTTCAGCAGGTATTGCTGAAGTGATCAAATATGGATTAATTCGTGACACCGCATTTTTGTCCTGGCTCGATGGCAATGTCGAAGATCTGTTGAAGCTTGATGAGAGTGCTATTAGTTACGCCATAGAGAAATCCTGTCAATGTAAAGCTGAAATTGTAGGGCTGGATGAGAAAGAGGCGGGTATTCGCGCCATACTGAATTTAGGGCATACATTTGGTCATGCAATCGAATCTCATTGTGGCTACGGAAACTGGTTACACGGTGAGGCTGTTGGTGCCGGGATGATCATGGCAGCCGCAATGTCGCGCCGTTTGGGGTGGTTGGATCAGGCGCAATTTGATATGGTCAAATCGCTGATACTGAGAGCTAAATTGCCGGGATCAGGGCCTGCAGGTATGTCGGTGGAGAGCTATCGACTGAAAATGGCAGTTGACAAGAAAAACATCGATGGATTGATTCGTTTGGTGTTGTTAAAGGGGCTTGGCGAGGCTGATATGGTATCAGACTACCCCCCTACAGCTCTGGATCAAACCCTGATTGAATGCACGCCTTCCTCCTGAAAATGATATCTTCCTAGCATTAGGCCCTGCTTGCGAATGGAGGCGATTTTGTCGGAAAGCCTGAGTGAGAACCTACAAAGCCGTTATCGATTAAGGGCCGACCCATTTTCTTTGCTTTCTGGATTTTATTACTCAACGCCTGCACATGAGTCTTGTGTTAACGCATTGGTTCATTTTGCTCATTTTGGCAATATGGTCCTTATGGTCACTGGCGAGCGGGGTATTGGTAAGTCTACTCTATTGCAGCGATTCAGGTTGGATGTAGGTGAAGCATTACGAATGTGTGTGCTTGATTCTGCGTTAATGATGGGGGAGGCTCAGTTAGTCGATAGACTGCTGTCGATGGTTGATCTCAAAGATGAGGATTTTCTAGCGGTAGGGGCTTCGGAAACGCCAGAAGATCGCCTGGATATATTTTTTGCTGCATGTAAAAGACGCATGTTATTTGAGCCAAGATTGCTCATTTTGGTTGATGATGCCCATGACCTCTCTGAAGAGGCATTTCGATTATTGTTGTCTCGCGCGCTCGCAAATCCACCGGAGGAGTCGGGGGTAGTTCTGCTGTTCTCTGCTTTGCCCGAATTGACAGCATTGGCAAATCGTGTGCAGTCTTCGTCCCCGGTTGAAGCGCTAATTCATCAGGTTGAATTGTTGCCATTTAACAAGGCTGAGTCGATTGAATATGTTCGAAGCCGTATGATTATGGCGGGCGCTCAGAAGGATCTAAAGTTCTCAAGTGGTTTGTCGGATCAATTATTTTTGCTCGGCAAAGGTAACCCGAGACGGATAGCACAAATTGCTGCTGGTGTATTGTTGGGCGATGCAGACAAAAGTGTATCCCGTAATCGAGTTCAGATGTTGCTCGATATTACCGGATACCGATATTTTTATCATACTCTGGTTACGGTAGGAGCAGTTCTTGCATTCTCAATTGCGCTGGTGCAATCGATGTATTCAGAATCCCCTGGAACAGGTATAAAGCCTGATGGATCAGGTGCTGAGTATGAAGGGGAGTCCCTAAGTGGGAAAGAAGCGGTTCTTGAAATTCAAAAAAGGCTTGAGAAAATTGAATCCTCTGTTTCAGGCAGTCGACAGGAAAAGTCTAATCTTGAGGTGAAAGCAGAAGTGCTGGATGGAGGAGGTCTTCCAATTGTGCCTGTGCAGGCCGTTGCTTCTTCAATTTCCTCTACATCTACAGAAGGTAACAATGCTGGCTCTCCTGAGATATCATCGAGTCAGGGGGCTGACATTGAGGGTGCTTCGGGGAAATCTGGGCCCGCAAAGGCTGCTCCCGTTATTGCGAAGGTTCAGTCTGATAAATTGCTCAAGCAGAATACTGTGTCCGATCTAGATGATATGTCCGGTCTAGATGATAAGCCTAGCCAGGAAAGTAGGCCGAAGAAAGAAAGCGCATTGAGGCAAGATAATGGTGCACAGAAAATGGTGAATGCACCTCCTAGTCGCGAAAGAAAATCAGACCCCGCGGTTGAGGGGCGCTCCCAGTACTACCGAGGGGATGGCTGGGTCAAAGAGCTGCCTGAGCAGGGTTACATCGTGCAATTGTTAGGAAGTTATAATGAGGCCACTGCAATAAAGTTTGTGACGCAATATAATGCGTTGCAGTTCGTGTACATTGAAAGTTCACTAAAGGGGAAGCCTTGGTTTATCGTTTTGACCGAAGGTTTTGCAAATCGGTCAGATGCGCGTGATGCGGTAAGTAAGATGCCAGCCGCTATTGTCAAACAAAAGCCCTGGATACGTAAAGTCTCTGCGATTCGGTAACAGTAGGTGTTGTGCCCTGATCAGGGCATTCTGGTCTATTCAAGTATTCTGTTTAGAAACGTTCGTATTTTGGTTGCGATCTGGAGCAAAGTGCACCAGAATTTGAGCAAAAAATGCACTATCTCTGTGTTGGTCACCAATATTTATCCAGTTGTTGTAAATGGGCTTTGCTGTGTGTATGTTATTGTATTATATGGATTAAAAAGTTTTATTTTAACATTGTTGGTAGCTTTTAGTGCAAAGTTTCGCCGACAAAGTTTGTGGCGGAGGCCATCGTTGTGTAAAATATCCGGCCCTTATTTTGCTGGTCAGGTGCTTTTATTTTAGCGCAGCAGCTTAAGTGCCTGATACTTATAGAAAATTTGAGAGAAGACTTATGAAAACAGGTTTGTATCGTCCGGGTGAGTTTAGGGATAACTGTGGATTCGGCCTGATCGCTCATATGGAGGGAGAGGCGAGTCACAACTTATTGCAAACGGCAATCGAGTCGCTTACATGCATGACTCACCGTGGTGGTATTGCCGCTGACGGTAAGACCGGCGACGGCTGTGGCTTGCTTATTCAAAAGCCAGATACATTCCTGAGAAAAGTTGCTAAAGACCTGTTCCAGGCTGACTTGGGAGAGCGATACGGTGTTGGTATGACATTTCTGAACACCGACGCTAAAAAAGCAGACGCGGCGAGAGCGAGTATGACTCATGCTCTCACAGCGGAAGGTTTGAACGTTGTCGGCTGGCGCGAAGTGCCTATGGATACCTCTTGTCTGGGGCGTATGGCCTTGGACTGTTTGCCAAAAATTGAACAGGTTTTCGTGACGGGAGCGCAGCTCACCGAACGGGAGTTCGGTATCAAGCTCTTTTTGGCTCGCCGTAATGCTGAAATCAGTCTGGCTGGTGATGACGAGTTTTATATTTGTAGTCTTTCCGAGAAAGTGCTGTCATACAAAGGCTTGATGATGCCGAAAGATCTGCCAAATTTCTATCTGGATCTGGGTGATCCTGAATTGGAAACGGCGATCTGTGTATTCCATCAGCGTTTTTCAACGAACACTATGCCTCGCTGGCCTCTGGCTCAACCTTTCCGGTTGCTGGCTCACAATGGCGAAATTAATACCATTGAAGGGAACCGAAACTGGGCTCAAGCACGAGCGTCTAAGTTCAAGAGCGCCGAGTTACCCGATCTTCAAGCTATTCAGCCGTTGGTTAATCGCACGGGTTCAGACTCTTCCAGTATGGACAATATGCTGGAGGTGTTACTCGCGGGTGGTGTCGATTTGTTCCGAGCCGTTCGGATGATGATTCCGCCTGCATGGCAGAATGTAGATACCATGGATCCAGACCTGCGTGCATTTTATGAGTACAACTCCATGCACATGGAGCCATGGGATGGTCCGGCGGGTGTGGTTCTTTCCGATGGTCGTTATGCTTGTTGTTTGCTTGACCGCAATGGTTTGCGTCCAGCCCGTTGGGTTATCACCAAAAATGGTTTTATTACGCTGGCTTCCGAAATCGGCACATACAGCTATCAGCCGGAAGATGTCGTAGCGAAAGGAAGAGTCGGCCCCGGCCAGATCCTGGTCGTGGATACTGCGACAGGTAAGGTCATGCATACGGATGAAGTCGACAGTATCCTTAAAAATGCGCAGCCCTATAAGCAGTGGTTGCGTGATAACGCGATTCGAATTGAAGCGACCTTGAACAAGGCAACGCCTGAGTTCCAGTTAATGGAACGTGAAGAGTTGAATGTTCACATGAAAATGTTCCAGGTTTCATTTGAAGAGCGTGACCAGGTGCTGAGACCGCTTGCGGAAACGGGTCAGGAAGCTGTCGGTTCCATGGGGGATGATACTCCAATGGCTGTTTTGTCCTCGCGAGTTCGCTCGGTAGCAGATTACTTCAGACAGAAGTTTGCGCAGGTTACCAATCCACCCATAGATCCATTGCGTGAAAGTATCGTAATGTCGCTGGAAACCTGTATCGGTGTGGAGCGTAATGTTTTCGAAGAGACTGCGGAGCATGCTAAGCGCATCATTTTGAGTACTCCAGTGCTGTCTCCAGCTAAATTCATGAAGCTGACGCGACAGGAAAATTTTGATGTCGAGACAATCGCCCTGAGCTTTGCTCCCGAGCTTGGATTGAAAGCTGCGATTGAAGGTGTCTGCGAGCAGGCCGAAAAGGCCGCTCAAAACGGCAAGGTTATCCTCGTTTTGAGTGATAAGCAGCTGGAAGAAGGCCGATTGCCAATCAACGCATTTATGGCGACTGCGGCGGTGCACCATCATTTGGTGGAAAAAGGGCTTCGTTGTGATTCCAATATTGTTGTTGAGACAGGTTATGCCCGAGACCCTCATCACTTTGCTGTATTGTTCGGCTTCGGTGCTACGGCGGTTTACCCTTATCTCGCTTATCAAGCGCTTAATGATTTGATCCGCACGGGTGAAATGACTATGGATCCCATCGATGCGAAGAATAATTATCGCAAAGGGATCAATAAAGGGCTGTTGAAAATTTTGTCCAAAATGGGCATTTCAACCATTGCCTCTTACCGAGGTGCACAATTGTTTGAAGCGATTGGTATTGCGGAAGAAGTTGTTGATCTGTGTTTCCGAGGGGTGGCCAGCCGAATTCAGGGGGCCGGCTTCTACGATTTTCAAACTGATCAACAATTGTTGGCAAAACAGGCTTGGAAGAAGCGTGAGTCGATCCAACAAGGCGGACTGCTGAAGTTCGTCCACGGTTCAGAATACCATGCATACAACCCGGATGTAGTCAGAACGATTCAACAAGCGGTCAAGTCCGGTGAGTATGGAACATATAAAGAGTATGCTGCGTTAGTTAACGAGCGTCCGGTTACAACGTTGCGAGACTTGTTCCAGTTGTCGAAGAATGTGACACCGATTGATCTCGCGAAAGTTGAGCCAGTAGAAAATATTTTTCCGCGTTTTGATTCTGCAGCAATGTCTTTAGGGGCGCTGTCTCCTGAAGCTCATGAAGCACTGGCGATCGCCATGAACCGTTTAGGTGGGCGTTCAAATTCCGGAGAAGGTGGTGAAGATCCGGCCCGTTACGGTACTGAACGTCGTTCCAAGATTAAACAGGTTGCCTCTGGGCGTTTTGGTGTAACGCCTCATTATCTCAGTAGTGCAGATGTTATTCAGATCAAGGTGGCGCAAGGCGCCAAGCCCGGAGAAGGTGGTCAATTGCCTGGCGGCAAAGTTAACGATCTGATCGCTCGTTTGCGTTACTCCGTGCCGGGTGTGACATTGATTTCGCCGCCACCACATCATGATATTTACTCCATTGAGGATTTGGCCCAATTAATCTATGACTTGAAACAGGTGAATCCTGGCGCTCTCGTGTCTGTTAAGCTGGTGTCTGAACCTGGCGTCGGTACCATTGCAGCGGGTGTTGCCAAGGCCTATGCCGACTTGATCACGATTTCAGGTTACGATGGCGGTACTGCGGCAAGTCCTCTGACTTCAATCAAGTATGCTGGTTCACCCTGGGAATTAGGTCTGAGCGAGGCGCATCAAACACTTCGTGGCAATGAGCTGCGGGGCTCAGTGCGCTTACAAACGGATGGTGGTTTGAAAACTGGCCTGGATGTTGTTAAAGCAGCGATATTAGGGGCTGAAAGCTTTGGCTTTGGAACCATGCCGATGGTCGCACTTGGCTGTAAGTACCTTAGAATTTGTCATTTGAACAACTGTGCAACAGGTGTCGCAACGCAAAATGATTACCTGCGTGACAAGCATTTTATTGGCACCGTCGAGATGGTCATGAACTTCTTCAAGTTTGTTGCTGAGGAAACCCGGGAATGGATGGCCAAACTGGGCGTCAGCAGAATGGAAGATCTTGTGGGGCGGACCGATTTGCTTGAATTATTGCCGGGTAATACTGAGCGTCAGCGCAAACTGGATTTGTCACCGATTTTGTCTGATGCAGGTGTTCCTGAAGATAAACCTCATACCTGTCAGGTCGAGCGTAATTATCCTTACGACAAAGGAGAGCTGGCAGAAAAAATGGTTGCTGCTGCCTTGTCGGCCATTGATGGAAAAACGGGGGGGAGCTTCGATTTCTCTGTAACCAACTGTGATCGTTCCATCGGTGCACGTTTGTCTGGTGAAATCGCTAAACGACATGGTAACCAGGGGATGGCGGATGCCCCGATCAAGTTTAATTTGACTGGAACAGCAGGACAAAGTTTCGGCGTTTGGAATGCGGGCGGTCTGGACATGAGTCTGGAAGGCGATGCCAATGATTACGTCGGAAAGGGTATGACCGGTGGTAAGTTGACCATACGACCGCCAAAGTGCTCCTCTTTTGCTTCTCAGGATACCGCAATAGTCGGTAATACCTGTCTTTATGGCGCAACAGGTGGTAAGTTGTTCGCGGCTGGCCGGGCGGGTGAGCGATTTGGCGTTCGTAACTCCGGAGTGCATGCCGTGGTTGAGGGAGTTGGCGATCACTGCTGTGAATATATGACGGGTGGTCTGATTACTGTTCTGGGTAATACCGGTTACAACTTCGGTGCCGGTATGACTGGCGGTTTTGCTTACGTGCTTGATCTGGAAAATACGTTTGTAGATAAATACAACCACGAATTGGTTGAAATTCACAGAATATCCAGTGAACCCATGGAAGCGTACCGCAATCATTTGAGATCTGTGATTGAAGAGCATGTGACTGAAACCGGAAGTGAGTGGGGTCAGCAGATCCTGGATAACTTTGATGATTACACAGGGCGT
Source organism: Oleiphilus messinensis (assembly GCF_002162375.1). GTDB lineage: Bacteria > Pseudomonadota > Gammaproteobacteria > Pseudomonadales > Oleiphilaceae > Oleiphilus > Oleiphilus messinensis. The sequence goes on from NZ_CP021425.1 coordinate 861,792, forward strand.
TTCTGGCTGGTAAAGCCGAAGGCTGCAAGTCTTGGGAGCTTGTTGGACAGTACGCGAGCTCGTCCAGAGTAAACAACGGGCTGAAAGGTTAAGACAGAGGTTAAAGAGCGATGAAAGAAAGATTGAAAAATGACTTTCAGTTCGTTGATGTTGGCAGAAAGGATCCAAATAAGCTGGCGGCGAGCACACGGAAGCACCAGTTTGTTGAAATCTATGAAAATTTTGGTGAAACAGAGGCCGCTTCCCAGTCTCATCGGTGCCTGGAATGTGGAAATCCTTATTGTGAGTGGAAGTGTCCGGTACACAACTTTATTCCAAACTGGTTAAAGCTGGTCTCTGAAGGTAACGTCCTGGCTGCTGCCGAGCTTAGTCATCAGACTAACAGTTTACCGGAAGTCTGTGGCCGGGTTTGCCCACAAGATCGTTTGTGTGAAGGTGCCTGTACGCTGAATGACGGCTTTGGTGCTGTGACCATTGGTTCTGCTGAGAAGTATATTACCGATACCGCCCTGGCAATGGGTTGGCGCCCGGATATGTCCAAAGTGAAATGGACAGATAAAAAAGTTGCAGTAATTGGTGCTGGACCCGCTGGTCTAGCGTGTGCGGATGTTCTGGTTCGCAATGGTGTTAAGCCCGTGGTTTATGACCGCTATCCTGAAATTGGTGGGCTTTTGACCTTCGGAATTCCGGAGTTCAAACTGGAAAAATCCGTCATGACCCGTCGACGTGAAGTTTTCGAAGGTATGGGCATTGAATTCCGGCTCAATTGTGAAATCGGCAAGGATGTTTCAATCGAGACTTTGCTGCAAGAATACGATGCTGTCTTCATGGGCATGGGAACCTATAACTATATGAAAGGTGGTTTTCCCGGCGAAGAATTACCCGGAGTATATGATGCGTTACCGTATCTAATCTCAAATGTAAATCGACGTTTGGATTATGAGAAAAATCCTGAAGATTTCATTGATATGAAAGGCCAGCGAGTTGTGGTTCTGGGTGGTGGTGACACCGCAATGGATTGCAACCGGACTGCGATTCGTCAGCAGGCGAAATCAGTTACCTGTGCTTACCGTCGTGATGAAGCCAACATGCCTGGTTCAAGAAAAGAAGTGGAAAACGCCAAAGAAGAAGGTGTTAAATTCCTGTTCAATCGGCAGCCTGTAGCCATTATTGGTGAAGATAAAGTCGAGGGCGTCAAAGTTGTACAGACAACGCTGGGTGAGCCAGATGAAAATGGCCGTCGTCGCCCTGAAGTTATCCCCGGTAGTGAAGAGGTTCTGCCAGCGGATGCGGTGCTGATTGCATTTGGTTTCCGACCCTCGCCTGCCGAGTGGTTTGATGAGCAGAAAATCGAGATCGATAATGGCGGTCGGGTAATTGCCCGTGAAGAACAGAGCTATCCATTTCAGACTGGCAACCCGAAGATCTTTGCCGGTGGTGACATGGTTCGAGGTTCAGATCTGGTTGTGACCGCAATTGCTGAAGGACGTAAAGCAGCGGATGGCATACTAGACTATCTCGAAGTCTGATCGACAATATGATAAGAAAGGCACGGTTGGTCCCGTGCCTTTTTTGTTTCTGGTTATTTGTATTTCGGCTTAAGAGTATTTGATTGATGACTGATTTAAAAAATGATCGTTTTTTACGAGCGTTGTTAAAAGAGCCTGTTGATGTGACGCCTGTTTGGATGATGCGCCAAGCCGGTCGTTACTTGCCTGAATATAGAGCCTCCAGAGCCAATGCGGGCGATTTCCTGAGCCTTTGCAAGAATCCTGAATTTGCCTGTGAAGTAACACTTCAACCTTTGGAACGTTTTCCTTTGGATGCTGCAATTCTCTTTTCCGATATTTTGACGATTCCGGATGCGATGGGATTGGGGCTTTACTTTGAAACAGGAGAAGGACCACGCTTTAAAAAAACAGTTCGTACTTATGCTGAAGCGGATGCATTACCCATACCCGATGTGACCTCGGATCTGGATTATGTGATGAATGCGGTCAAAACCATCCGAGCTGCTCTTTCAGGTCGGGTTCCACTCATTGGATTTTCGGGAAGTCCCTGGACATTGGCAACCTACATGGTTGAAGGTGGGTCGAGCAAAGACTTTCGACAGATCAAGCGTATGATATTCTCCGAGCCAGAAACGGCCCACGTATTGTTGGCCAAGTTGGCGGATACGGTTACGGCGTATTTGAATGCCCAGATCGCTGCAGGTGCGCAAGCTGTGCAAATCTTTGATACCTGGGGTGGCGTATTGAGTCCGCAAGCTTACCAAGAATTTTCACTCAACTACATGCAGCGAATCGTCAGTGGTTTGACTCGTGAGCATGAGGGGCGACGAATCCCTGTTATTTTGTTTACCAAGAACGGTGGTCAATGGCTCGAGCGAATAGCTGCAGCAGGTGCTGATGCCGTAGGTTTGGACTGGACCACGGATATTGGCGATGCAAGGCAACGGATTGGAGACAAAGTGGCCTTGCAGGGAAATATGGATCCATCCATGTTATACGCATCGCCCGAGCGAATTCGTCAGGAAGTGGCCGATATACTTAAGCGATATGGACATGGATCCGGGCATGTTTTCAACCTGGGTCATGGTATTGCACTTGATGCGGATCCGGATCATGCCAAAGTCTTCATTGAAGCTGTGCATGAACTGAGTTCGGCATACCACCAAGACCCGGTGTAGTTGCGTTAACGTTTGCAATGGCGAAAACTAAAACGGCATATGTGTGCACTGAATGCGGTGCGGACCATTCCAAATGGCAAGGGCAGTGTGTTGCCTGTGGTGAGTGGAATACACTCAAAGAGCTGAAGCTGGAATCGAGATCCAGTGCTGCGCGAACCGAGCGGCTTTCGGGGTATGCCGGTGCGCAATCCCGAATTGAGTCTCTCAGTGATATCAGTTTGCAGGAGTCGCCTCGCAAATCCACCGGAATGAACGAATTGGATCGTGTATTAGGTGGCGGGCTCGTCGCCGGGGCTGCGATTTTGCTGGGTGGGCAGCCTGGAGCGGGGAAAAGTACTCTGTTGTTGCAGATCATGAGCTATTTCAGTCAACAGAGTACTGTCTTGTATGTTACGGGTGAAGAGTCGCTTCAGCAGGTCGCGATGCGGGCTTCCCGGCTGGGTATCCAGGCTGGTCAGATGAAAATGCTCACCGAAACAAATGTGGAAACGATTGTTTCTGTCGCACGAGACCTGAATCCTGCAGTTGTTGTCGTGGATAGTATTCAAGTCATGTACCGAGACGGGGTAGAGTCGGCCCCAGGTAGTGTGTCCCAGGTTCGGGAAAGTGCGGCATTTCTAACCCAATTTGCAAAACAGACTGGCACTGTTTTGTGGTTGGTTGGTCATGTTACCAAAGATGGTTCGCTTGCCGGGCCCAAAGTCCTGGAACATATGATTGATTGTTCGCTCATGCTTGAGGGTGAGCAACACAGTCGATTTCGGACTCTGCGTGGGGTAAAAAATCGCTTTGGCGCGGTTAACGAACTCGGTATATTCGCGATGCTGGAATCGGGTTTGAAAGAAGTGAAAAACCCCAGTGCTATCTTTCTGAGTCGTACCGAAGAACCGTTACCTGGCAGTGTGGTTACGGTTCTCTGGGAAGGTACCCGTCCTTTATTGGTCGAAATTCAGGCTTTGGCGGACGAATCATTCGCCCAACCCCGTCGAGTGGCAGTGGGGCTGGATCAAAACCGTCTGGTGATGCTACTGGCTGTTCTGCACCGGCACGGTGGTTTGAATATGGGTGATCAGGATGTTTTTGCCAATGTTGTTGGTGGTGTTAAAGTTTCCGAAACCAGTGCTGATTTAGCGGTGGTGTGTTCTGTCATATCGACCTTCAGAGATCAGGCGTTACCCAAGGGCTTGGTGGTTTTTGGCGAGATTGGTTTGTCTGGAGAGATTCGTCCGGTAGCAAATGGGCAAGAGCGTGTTCTGGAGGCACAGAAGCACGGTTTTACGAAAGCGATTGTGCCGAAATCAAATGTTCCCAGAACGCCGCCAGAAGGAATGGAAGTTGTTGCGGTATCCAGATTAAGTGAAGTGCTTGATCATATTTAACCACTGATCGCCGTGCCTGTTTCTATTTTACTCAGCTGGGGGCAAATGCGCGTGGGCATCGATCAGGGCTGAGAGTTCGCGTTCTATCAAACTTGGGTCGCCTACATTAAGTTCAATCAGCCGTTTCAAGTGCGTTATGCTATCCAAGTCGATGTATTTGCAAAAAAAGCCCAGTTGATTTTGATGTTTGTGGGCCAGTTCGACAGACATGATGATTGCGGTACTGCTCTCGTTATTCAGGTGGATAACGGCCTCAAAAGCATTGCTTTCATCGCCGGTCCAGTCTTCAGGAATTGCCGTTAAAAGCCCCTTCAGTGAAATATCCAGAACCTGAGTTATCCAGTTGTCATCCCCTTGGTGCAATGTGCAGTTTGCATCGAAATCGATGCGTTTGAAATGTCTGCGCTCATCTGATTGATTACTTTGTGTCATGCAAGGGCCTCGCGTGAACAATTTTAGGGGATGTCTATTAAAAGAATAATAGTCGCCCTCATGGGTTTGTCATGCAATAAGGCTACGAACTATTGAATTTTACGTGCCGAGTAATGAAGAAAGCATCGATTATTTCACGCTAACCGATGCTTCCCAAGCGGAGCTTGCGCGATTACGCCAGTTTTTTGTACTTCATTCGGGTTGGGGCTTTTGCGGATTCGCCTTTACGGGCTGTGAAATCTTCATCATATTCGGAGAAGTTGCCTTCAAACCAGACAACTTCACTATCCCCTTCAAACGCCAGAATATGGGTGGCAATTCGGTCGAGGAACCAACGATCGTGCGAAATTACGATTGCGCAGCCAGGGAATGCCAGAATAGCTTCCTCCAGTGCTCGTAGTGTTTCAACGTCGAGGTCATTGGTAGGCTCGTCGAGCAACAGAACATTGCCGCCATCTTTTAACAGTTTGGCTAAGTGCAAGCGGTTACGTTCACCGCCGGAAAGATCACCGACCCGTTTTTGCTGATCTGTGCCTTTAAAGTTGAAACGCCCGCAATAGGCTCGTGATGGTGTCTGATAATTGCCGACCTGAATGATATCTTGGCCATCGCTCAGTTCTTCCCATACGGTTTTACTGCCATCCAGATCCCGCATTTGGTCAACATACGACAGTTTCACAGTCTCCCCGACAACAACACTGCCACTGTCTGGTTGTTCAACACCGGCGAAGAGCTTGAACAGCGTCGATTTACCTGCGCCGTTACCACCAATTACACCCACGATACTTCCGGGTGGTACCGTGAAGGATAGGTTCTCATACAATAGTTTGTCATCAAACTTTTTCGAAATACCCTGTACGTCAATGACATTGTCCCCCAGCCTTGGTCCGGGTGGAATATAGAGTTCCATGGTTTCATTGCGTTTCTGGAAGTCTTGCGAATTCAACTCATCGAAGCGAGCCAGTCGGGCTTTGCTTTTTGCATGGCGGCCTTTCGGGTTGCTGCGTACCCATTCCAATTCGGATTTGATGGTGCGTTGCCGTGCCGCCTCCTGCTTTTCTTCCAGTGCCAGGCGTTTTTCTTTCGCTTCCAGCCATGCGGAATAGTTTCCTTCATACGGAATACCGTGTCCGCGGTCCAACTCAAGTATCCAGCCTGCGACATTGTCCAGGAAGTAGCGATCATGGGTGATGGCGACCACAGTTCCAGTGTAATCGTGTAGGAAGCGCTCCAGCCAGGCTACACTTTCTGCATCCAGGTGGTTGGTAGGCTCGTCCAGAAGTAACATGTCCGGCTTTGAAAGCAGCAGCCGACAGAGTGCGACTCGGCGACGCTCACCCCCGGAAAGTTTTGAAACATCCGCTTCCCAAGGCGGGAGGCGTAACGCATCTGCCGCGACTTCGAGTGTTCTTTCGAGGTTGTGCGCATCGGCAGCTTGAATAATGCTTTCCAGTTTGGCCTGCTCTGCTGCTAACGCATCAAAATCTGCATCAGGTTCTGCATAAGCAGCATAAACCTCGTCGAGACGCGTCATTGCGTTTTTTATTTCCGAGAGGCCGTCCTCAACGTTGCCTCGGACATCTTTCTCCGGGTCGAGTTGGGGTTCCTGAGGAAGGTAGCCAACATTAATACCGGGCTGAGGGCGTGCTTCACCAACGATATCCTGGTCAACCCCGGCCATAATTTTCAACAATGTTGATTTACCCGAACCATTTAAGCCGAGCACCCCAATTTTGGCCCCGGGAAAAAAGGACAGGGATATGTCTTTTAAAATCTCCCTTTTTGGGGGGACAATCTTGCCCACCCGATTCATTGTATAGACGTATTGAGCCATAAACGTAAAAACCTGTTAATTTGTCGATTTTAAGCAGTCGAAAGAGACATCGATCACTCAATCACTCTGATTCGCTGATAAAATGGGCCAGCAATTTGGCATTAGTGTCATCTATCTGCATGACCTGAGTAATTTTGGATTATCTGTGGACTGTTGATGATTTGTTGCGCGTGCTTGCGATAATTAGACCTCTAATGGTAAACCAGAGTGCACGGGAAAGAAATTTTTTGTCGAAAATCGGATTATAAAAACAACCTGTGGCAATGGGGCGTGAGATGGTGTTGAGTTCGGGAAAACGTGGGTGATGGTGCCATTATTTGATATTGCGGCCGTTGTTCTGGTGCTGGGTGGCGGTCTGGGTTTATTTTTCTTCCGATATATTAATCGCTCCCGTGACCGGCGAACGGCCTACGGTTTGCGTCGCCGGTATGAAACGCTATACAACGCTGCTGCGTCTGCGCTTTGGGTCGTTGACTTGTCCGCCCTGCATAATAAATTCCTCGGTCACGGTGTGCGTGACTTGCCTTCCCTTGAAAAGTTCCTCGCCCGTGTTGATGAACGTGAACTCAACCTTCAAGGCCTGATTCGAGTACGTGAAGTGAACTGGGCTTCCGTTGAGCTTTTTGTTGCGCGTAATAAAAGCGCCCTGCTCAAGCACATTAATCAGGTATGTCTGCAACAAAGTTTGCCGGTTACCGCCCTTAATTCCCGTGGCGTTCGTGAGGGCGTTTGGAATCTCGATTTTGAAATTGTTTTGCCTGATTGCGGGGGGCATGATATTGCTTTGTGGGTGAATGCGGCATTGCCCCTGTTTCAATCCGGTTTTGATGACGTTCTGGTGACGTTGATTGATATCACCGACCGGCAACGGATGGCGAAGCGGTTGGTGGAGACAGAGGGTTTCTGGAAACATATCGTGGAATCGGTTCCAGATCTGGTTTATGTCAATGATCAAGAGAAGAAACAGATTCGGTACGCTAACCGCGAAGTCGGTGAGATGTTAGGCTATTCGTCGGATGATATCCATGACTTTGATCGGGGCTACTGGAGTCAATTGGTCCATCCAGATGATAAGCAAACGATGCAACAGGCGACTCACAAAGCCGCCAATCTTGAACCGGGCGAGATTCTTGAGACTCGATTCAGGATGCGTCATCGAAACGGGCAATGGCGTTGGATGTATTTCCGTAACCGCGTTTTTGAGCAAACCGAAGCAGGGGGTGTGAAGTCCTATTTAGGCTTGGGGCGTGATATTACCGCAGAGTATGAAGCGAAACGACAGATTGAAGAGCGAGAAGAGCACTATCGCTTGTTGGCTGAAAACATGGCGGACGTCGTGTGGACCACGGACCGAAATTTCCAGATTCGTTACATCAGCCCCTCTGTGACGCGTGTATTTGGTTACAGTCCCCAAGAAGTGATTGGTACCAAGATTTTTGATTTATTCTCAGACGACCAGATTGATGTCTTCCGGGCCGAGATTCGTCAACACATTCGCCGACATCGTTCTCAAGTCGACAGAGAGAACGCATTTATCGCAAAAGATGTATATTCCCTGGAAATGGAGGCGCAGTGTAAATCCGGGCGCGCGATAACCATTGAATTGAGTTTGTCTTTTCTTGTGGACACTTTTGGGAAAATACAAGGTGTTACAGGGACATGTCGTGATATCTCATCCCGTTGTCGGGCGGAAAATGATTTGCGTATGGCGGCAGGTGTTTTCGAAAACAGCACAGAAGCGATCATCATCGCCAATTCCAATGGGGAAATAATTCAGGTCAACCGAGCATTTTCAGGCATTACTGGTTATGCACCAACGGAAGTAGAAGGTCGATCCATTCCTGCCGTCTTAGGGATCCGAAATCGACATCAGATTGACGACCTCTGGTGGCATCTCGATGAGCATGGCTTCTGGCAGAGGGATATTGCACTTATTCGACGTGGTGGTAATCCATTCCCTGCTTGGATGGGGATGACTGCAATCCATGATGATCGTGAAAAACTGGTTAGCTATATTGCTATTTTTAGTGATGTGTCAGAGCGTAAAGCCAATGAGGAGGCGATTCACCGGCTGGCGTTTTACGATGAGTTAACAGGACTCGCCAATCGAACGCTGATGTCACAGGAGATCAACCGTTGTGTTGAGCGTAGTCAACGTGGCGACTTCATGTTTGCTTTACTTTACCTTGATCTCGACCGTTTTAAGCCTGTGAATGATTCATTGGGTCATGCTGCTGGCGATACATTGTTGCAGGATGTGGCGGGTCGTTTGCGGCAATGTGTGCGGGATGGTGACCTGGTATCCCGTATGGGAGGGGATGAGTTTACGATTTTATTGGGTGTTACCTCCGAGAATGAAGGCAAAGCCCGACGCGCAGCGATCCATGTTGCTCGAAAGGTGTTAGCTGGATTTGAGCTGCCGTTCAGTCTAATGGGACGCGAAATTTTCATCAGTGCAAGCATTGGGATCGCCGTTGCTGGTCGAGATGGGGTGATCGGCTCCGAGCTCTTAAAAAATGCAGATACAGCAATGTACTATGCCAAAGGTAAGGGCCGGAATAACTACCAGTTTTACATGAGTGATATGAACTCGCGCGCGATGGAGCGCCTAGAGCTCGAAAATGATTTGCGGCGTGCAATTGAACAACATCAGCTCAAGCTGGAGTACCAACCGCAAATTAGCGCCAAGTCCGGGGCTGCGGTTGGCATGGAGGCATTGCTTCGCTGGGACCATCCGGAAAAGGGTCGATTGATGCCGGCGCAATTTATTACAATTGCGGAAGAGAGTGGTGTCATTATATCGATTGGTCGCTGGGTGATTCAGGAAGCCTGTCAGCAATTGGTTCAGTGGCGCAAGGACGGTGTGGCAATCGAGCGTGTCGCCGTAAATCTCTCTGCGATACAGCTCAATGACGACGTAAACTTGGTCGACATTGTGTCCCAAGCCTTGCAAAAAACACGTATTGACCCAGGTATGCTAGAGCTTGAAATTACCGAATCGATGATGATGGAGAATGTGGATTCGGTGATGCAGGTCTTGCGGCGTCTCAAGGCGCTGGGCGTGCGAATCTCTGTCGATGATTTTGGTACGGGGTATTCGTCGTTGAGCTATTTACGCCAGTTTCCCCTTGATACACTGAAGATCGATAAAAGCTTTATCAGAACGCTACCCGGTGGCGAAAATGATGAGCAAATCGTCAGAGCGATTGTGGCTATTGCTCATAGTTTAAAACTGGGAGTTATCGCCGAAGGGGTTGAAAATGAAGCTCAGCAGGAGCTGCTTACTCTTTTGGGGTGTGAGGAAGTGCAGGGCTTTTTATTTGGACGTGCGCTTCCACCTGATAATGTTTTGGACTGGTTTGAGCAAACCGAACTGACAAACACTTCTTCTCTTTCGAAAAGCGTATCAGCGCTGCATTGACCTTCCGTTTGCCTGGATTTACGGTAGATCGTCAAATAATCTATCCTAAATCCTGCAATCTATATGTCTGAATCGATTCGATACGACTATAGCGACATTTAGTGTCGATGGATCACCATTTTGCACACCATGCAACTGAAACAAGCGTAATTCACTTGATTGGACTGTTTAAATTATAATCATCTCTATCGTCAACCGGAGCAACAGGCCAAAGTCTGCCTGACTCCAAATCTGGAATTTGCTTAGTCGAAGAATTTAAGTATAGGTATTTTGGTCAATGAATAAACGACAGCTTTAACCAGTCAGCCCACGGAGTTGGGTGAAGATGGTTGCTCGGAACGTTGACCTTAAGCTGATTCCCACCACGCAAGAGTTGTCCAGCAGTACGTACCAGAAAAGTTCGGATAGTTTGAATTTCCCATCGTTTCAATTCGTCATTATCGCTCAGTAGTGCCATCCAGCGTACCGTGTTATACGCCAGCACAGCGCATTGGAAAATTAATGAGCTGGCCATGAAATCATGGCTCTTGATTTGCGCCAGCCCCATTTGGTTCTTAGCTTCATCCAACCAGGTTTCACAAGTTGCGCGCTTTCCGTATGTCGTGTGTGCTTGCCAAGGAGACAACCGCTCTGTGGTTACGTAGCAGAAGTAGTCGTAAACGGGCTCATTCAGCAAGGCTTGTTGAGGGCCTTTGGTGATGAGAGCAGTTTTACGCCGCACAGCAACAAAGCGACGTGACCGCTCCCATTGACCGCATTGATGGAAAAAGTCACACTGTTCCCAATCGGTATGACCCGGTACTCGTTGCCAAGCTTGCTTGTCCAACAAAGCGGCAAGGCCTTTGAGTTTCACTTTAATCAGGTAACCATGGCGAGCCTGATCCAGCCAGTCCATGAGCTCTCCAACAAAGAATCCTGAATCACCTCGGAATAGCAGCCGCATTTTGGGTGGCATCTGCGCAGAAAGTTGCTGCATGAAGCCTACAATGCCGTTGCTGGTGTAGGTGCTGCCACTGCGCAACCATGCTTGCAAAATTTCTTTGGTGTGGCTGCAAAAGGCAACCAGTGGATGATAAGAATTAGAGCCTTTTTTCGTTGGGTTGTAGCCTTTTTCAGCACCTTCCTGTTGACCGTAAACGGTTTTGACAGTCGAGTCCACATCAATCCAGCCTCGATAGAGGGTTCCGGGCAACCAAGTACCGGACTTCAATGCTCTATGCCAAATTCCCTGACGCAAGGTGTGATTAATCTGTTCGAGCTGGGTGACATGCTTGAGCTTTCCACGACGGAAAATACGACCCAATGTACTGTCATCTGGAATCGATAGCCACCCCCCCACTTCACGCAGCACCTGATCTGCCCACACAGAAACCACCTTCCTGAGCGAAGTGGCACCGGCGATGATGCCGATAATCGTTAGGTAGATTGAGTCGCCCAAGCTGTAACGAGCCGTGTTGCCGCGTTGCAAATCAAGATGCTTCTGGCAAGCCTCGGTAAAACCGATGTGATCGAGGAAATGCATGGCAGGGATAATGCCAGCTTGACTAGTCAGCTTTTTTCCGGTGTGTTGATAGCGAATTTTTGCGGCTGGTTTTTTGGCACTTTTATGGGTATTCTTGATCATGAAAAAGGTGACTCTGATGTGCTTGGTTGTTTGATGATAACCAATTGAATCAAATCGCCTTTTTCTTTTCAAGTACAATGTTGTTTGCAGAATTTAGGTCTATGATGATTTGATTGATTTAGGGTAAAATAGCGCGTTTTACGAGAAGACTCCGTTCAATTTCTGGAAATCAGTGCTGTTGTGGCGGTGTTTCAGAAATTCTGATCAATGTTTTTCCGGGTTAGGCCGCTCGTAAAGTTGGTATCCAAAGTAATGGTGAAGGTAGATTCGACTAATGTTTACGCACGATATGAAAATTGCCGGTTTTGATGATGATGTCTGGAATGCAATTCAAGCCGAAGCGAAGCGCCAGGAAGAGCATATTGAATTGATTGCTTCAGAAAACTATACCAGCCCGCGCGTCATGGAGGCGCAAGGTTCTGTTCTGACCAATAAATATGCAGAAGGGTACCCTGGCAAGCGCTATTATGGCGGTTGTGAGCATGTTGACGTTGTTGAACAACTGGCGATTGATCGAGCGAAAGCATTATTTGGTGCTGATTATGCGAATGTCCAGCCACATTCGGGGTCGCAAGCAAATGCCGCAGTATATATGGCATTGTGCAAACCGGGCGACGTTGTACTGGGTATGAGCCTGGCCCATGGTGGCCACTTGACTCACGGTGCTTCTGTGAGCTTCTCGGGTCGTATCTACAAAGCTGTGCAGTATGGTTTGAACCCGGAAACCGGCGAAATTGATTACGAAGAAGTTGCGAGCCTGGCGCGTGAACACAAGCCAAAAATGATCGTTGCGGGCTTTTCTGCATATTCCCGTGTAATTGATTGGCAAAAATTCCGTGACATTGCCGATGAAGTTGGCGCTTACTTGATGGTTGATATGGCGCACATCGCAGGATTGGTTGCCGCAGGTGAATATCCCAACCCGGTTAAAATTGCCGATGTGACGACCACAACCACCCATAAAACCCTGGGGGGGCCTCGTGGTGGCTTGATTCTGGCCAAGTCGAATGAAGATCTGGAGAAAAAACTTAACTTTGCAGTTTTCCCCGAAAGCCAGGGTGGCCCTTTGATGCACGTTATTGCTGCTAAGGCAATTTGCTTCAAAGAAGCCATGACAGATGAATTTAAATCCTACCAGGCTCAAGTTGTCAAAAATGCCCAAGCGATGGTTAAAGTCTTTATGGATCGAGGCTTCGACATTGTATCCAAAGGTACAGACGACCACCTCTTTCTCGTTGACCTGATCAGCAAAGATATTACCGGTAAAGATGCTGATGCGGCACTGGGGCGTGCGAACATCACGGTGAATAAGAATGCGGTACCGAATGATCCGCGGTCACCATTTGTGACCAGTGGTCTGAGAATCGGTACCCCTGCAGTTACCCGTCGTGGCTTTAAAGAAGCAGAAGTCGCAGATTTGGCAGGCTGGATGTGTGATGTTCTGGACGATATCTCAAACGATGCCACTATTGCCTCAGTTCAAGAGAAAGTAAAAGCGATTTGTGCTCAGTATCCTGTGTACAAATAATCTCAAACTGCGTTGCGCTGGCCGTTATGTCAAAAACCTGAAATCGGTGTCTGAAAGCGGCCAGCTTTCAACTTTTTTAGCTTGATTCAAATGAGTGGGCGTGCTGTGCGTCCCGGATCTGATCAATAAGTGAGAAGATTATGCATTGTCCCTTTTGTGGAGCTGCCGAGACTAAAGTGATCGATTCCCGTTTGGTGGCGGAAGGCGATCAAGTGCGGCGACGTCGGGAATGCTTATCCTGCAAAGAGCGCTTCACGACTTACGAATCTGCAGAATTGCTCATGCCACGGGTCATCAAGCAAGACGGTACCCGGCAACCATTTGATGATCAGAAGCTCCGGTCTGGAATCACGAAAGCGCTTGAGAAGCGGCCGGTTAGTGTTGAAGAAATCGAATCGGCGATAAACGCGATAAAGTATCGTCTCAGAGCTACGGGTGAACGTGAAATCAAGTCTATCAATATCGGCGAAGAAGTCATGTGTGAACTTCGTCGTCTGGATCAGGTTGCTTATGTGCGCTTTGCTTCAGTTTACCGTAGTTTTCAGGATATCAATGAGTTCCGTGAAGAAATCGACCGGCTCGCGAACAACGGTGCAACGCCAACCACTTCTGCTTAGTTTACACCCGGGGTACTGCTAAATTCGGCGTTAATGCTGCAACGGACCCAGCAAGTTACTCAGTATTGAAGTTTGAAATACTCAATCTAAAAACGGGAAATTTCGCAATATTTTGAATACGACTTCTATCTCTACTCACGCCAGGTTTATGGCCAGGGCGATTCGCCTGGCTGAGCAAGGGTTATTTACAACAGACCCAAATCCGAGAGTGGGTTGCGTCATTGTGCAAAACGGTGCCATTGTTGGTGAAGGCTGGCATAAAGTAGCGGGTTGCGGCCATGCGGAGGTCAATGCATTAAACGCTGCCAGCGAATCGGTTCAGGGGGCGGATGTGTATGTTACGCTTGAACCCTGTAGTCATTTTGGACGTACCCCTCCCTGTGCAAAAGCCCTTATTGATGCTGGTGTAGGCCGGGTCTTTGTCGCGATGCAGGATCCAAATCCGCTGGTTTCTGGACGAGGCATAACCATGTTGCGAGAGGCGGGTATTGCCGTCGAAGTCGGTCTTTTGGAAGCTGAGGCTGGAAACTTGAATCCGGGCTTCATCAAACGAATGCAAACAGGTAGACCTTTAGTCCGTCTAAAAGTCGCGGTCAGTGTTGATGGTCGAACCGCTATGGCATCTGGCGAGAGTCAGTGGATTACCGGATCGGATGCGAGAGCGGATGTGCAGCGCCTGCGTGCCCGAAGTTCGGCAATCGTAACCGGTTCAGGGACGGTTAAAACGGATAATCCGGCCCTTACCGTGCGCTTTGGTGGCAGTCCGGAAGATTTTCGGCAACCCATTCGTGTTATCCTGTCCTCCCGTCTTGACTTGAGTTCTGACGCGGCAATATTTCAGCAGCCTGGACGAACAGTTGTTGCGACATCTAAACTATCGGAACAGTTCGCCTCGGCGTTACCGGATGGTAGTGAGTTAGCGTTATTGCCCAATTTAGAGCCCGATACCGTGATCCAATGGTTGGCGGGCCAGCAATGTAACGAAGTGCTGGTCGAGTCCGGGCCACTGGTAGCCGGGAGCTTCATTAAGGCCGGTTGTGTCGATGAGTATTGGCTCTACATGGCACCAAAGCTTTTAGGGAGCGATGCGAGGCCCATGCATGTTATGGGCTTGCAGACCATGGCGGAAGCGATACCGCTCAAGCTGCAGGATGTTCGAGCAATTGGTGATGATATTCGTTTGATTTATCGACCGGAGGGCGCGTAATGTTTACGGGGATAATTGAGGCGCTTGGTACCATCAGGCATTTGAAACCAGGGCCGGGCGGTGATCTTGAAATTGGTGTTTTTTCCGAGCAACTGGATTTTTCTGACGTCAGGTTAGGAGACAGCATCGCGGTTAATGGCGTATGTCTCACGGTGACGCGTCTGGCGGGTAAAACGTTCTATGCGGATGTTTCGGTAGAAACCATCAAGCACAGTCTGTTTGCAACAATGGTGGTTGGTACAAAAGTCAATCTGGAGAAAGCCCTGACGCTCAGCACTCGTCTGGGGGGCCACATCGTGAGTGGTCATGTTGATGGCGTTGGTGAAGTAACCCAACGCAGAAGTGAGGGTAGTGCGATTCGCTTTGCAATCGCAGCGCCGAACAGTGTGATGCGATATATAGCGGAAAAGGGCTCAATTACGGTAGACGGTACCAGTCTGACAGTTAACGCGACAACGGCCGATCATTTTTGGCTAAATATTGTGCCGCATACCGCTTCAGAAACTGTAATCAATGGTTATAAAGTCGGGTCTCGTGTGCATTTGGAGGTGGATATTCTCGCTCGGTATATTGAGCGCCTCCTACACTCTGAAGGCGGGGGCCAAGCATCGGATAAGGGGCAACTTACTGATCCGAAATCGAACAAACCTGATTCACAAACGATTTCCAAAGCTTTTCTCGCGACCCATGGCTTCCTCCGCTGAGGGGGCGCATTTCATGAGATTAAGCACTGCATTAAAGGTAATGTCATGGCGTTGAATACGATTGAAGAAATTATTGAAGACATTCGTCAGGGTAAGATGGTTATTCTGATGGATGATGAAGATCGCGAAAATGAAGGTGATCTGATTATCGCGGCAGAGCAGATTCGGCCCGAAGATATAAATTTCATGGTCAAGCACGCTCGTGGTCTGGTGTGCTTGACGCTGACCCGCGAGCGATGCCAGTTTCTTGGTTTGGGGCCAATGGTGCAAGCCAATAATTCCCAGTTTTCAACTGCGTTTACGCAATCAATTGAAGCGGCGGACGGGGTTACAACCGGGATCTCTGCGGCAGACCGTGCTCATACCGTTAGAGTCGCTGTGGGTCGAAATTCGCAGCCTGAGGATATTGTTCAGCCAGGCCATATCTTCCCAATTATGGCGCAACCAGGCGGCGTACTCAGTCGAGCAGGTCACACTGAAGCGGGTTGTGATCTGGCAAGGCTTGCAGGCTATGAACCCTCTTCGGTAATTGTCGAGATAATGAATGAAGATGGCTCTATGGCTCGACGGCCTGATTTGGAAGCATTTGCGGAAACCCACGGTTTAAAAATCGGTACCATTGCGGACCTTATTCATTATCGGGTGATGAATGAGTGCACCATTGAGAAAATGGAAGAGCATGAACTGGAGACTGAATATGGTACTTTCCGTTTCACGGACTATAAAGATACCATCCAGGGGTTCAATCACTTGGTATTGAGTATGGGGGATATTCAGGCTGATGACCCGGTGTTGGTAAGAGTGCATATTGCCGACACCTTTAGAGATTTATTGGGTGCTCGTCGCCCCGGAACGTCGAGTTGGCCGATCCATCGAGCCTTACAGAAAATTTCTGAAGAAGGTAAAGGGGTACTGGTGTTATTGAATGATGGTAATGCCAGCGGTGATATTGAGGACAGAATCAAAGATTATTTTTCTCCCGGAGCCAAGACCTCTGGTAGCGCCAGCACTTCAGCCTATTTGACCGTGGGTACGGGGTCTCAGATTTTGAGGGACGTCGGTGTTGGAAAAATGCGCTTGTTAAGTGCGCCTATGAAATTTACAGCATTGTCTGGTTTTGATCTGGAAGTCACAGAATACATTCCGTATGAATCTGATTGAATCTGCTTCAGCGGAATAGTTTAGCTTTAGTATTTTAGCGTTTTTATGGTCACCGAAAGGGGCGTGTTGTAGCACCGCGTAATCCGGAGTGTGTGGCTTGAATTGAAATAAAGCGGCTTGGCATTGTTTGAGCCATCCGATTTATCAGGAGTATTGAATGTCAAATATTAAAACGTATGAAGGCAATTTTGTGAATTGTCAGGGAAAATATGCCATTGTAGTTGGGCGGTTCAACAGTTTTGTGGTGGAAAGTCTTTTGGATGGTGCAATTGATACGTTGCGACGACATAACATTGCAGAAAGTGATATCGAACTCTATCGGGTTCCTGGTGCATTTGAGATACCTGTGGCGGTTAAAAAAATACTGGAAACAGAGAAGTATGATGCAGTTATCGCGTTGGGGGCTGTTATTCGTGGTGGAACGCCTCATTTTGAGTACGTGGCAGGGGAGTGCACTAAAGGATTGGGTCAACTGGCGTTGACCAGCGGTATTCCTGTGGTATTTGGTGTCCTGACTGTGGATACAATCGAGCAGGCAATCGAGCGTTCAGGCACGAAAGCTGGCAATAAAGGTGGTGAAGCTGCATTGTCAGCAATAGAAATGGTCAGTCTGTTCAATAGTATGGGCAAGTAAGTGAGCGAGTCAAAATCTGATAATCCAAAAAATGCCGTTGCTGCGCAACGGCGTAAAGCTCGAAGTCTGGCTTTACAGGCGCTATATCAATGGCAAATTGCTGGTGCTGCTGTCTATGAGATAGAAGCTGAGTTCGTCGTTGATAATGACATGTCGAAAGTGGATGTGGAATACTTCCGAGACTTGCTGCGAGGCGTGGTGAGTCGTGCCCCGGAATTGGACGAGCATTTTTGTGCACTGGTAAATCGGCCTGTGGAAAAGATTGACCCAATCGAAAAAGCGTTGCTTCGAATGGGGATTTACGAATTAAAATACCGGGTTGATGTACCCTATCGGGTTGTAATCAACGAGGCCATCGATCTGGCTAAAAAATTTGGTGGAACGGACGGCCACAAGTTCGTAAACGGGATTCTTGATAAAGTTGCGCCCCGGTTACGTTCAGCAGAGCGTGGAAAACGATAAATATTGTGTGGCTTAATGGTGTCTGGGATTAATGGCCAGTGAATTTGAACTGATTTATCAGTACTTTTCAGATCTTGGGCGATGTGCCCAAGATAAGGCTGACTGGATTGTTGCGGGTGTTGGGGATGATTGTGCCATTATCGCGTCGACTCCCGGATACGATTGGCTACATTCGGTAGATACTTTGGTGCAAGGTATCCACTTTCCTGAAGCAATATCGCCTGAGAGCCTCGCTCAACGGGCATTAGCTGTAAATCTTAGCGATTTGGCGGCTATGGGGGCCGAGCCTGTGGCGTTTACACTGGCATTGACTTTACCTGGCTGTGATGAAGGCTGGCTCCGGCAATTTGCTAGAGGTTTGCAGAATACATCCGCTGAGTATGGTATTCGTCTCATAGGCGGTGATACGACAAGAGGGCCGCTTTCCATCACTATTTCTGTAATGGGGGTTGTGCCAAGTGGCAGGGCTGTGCGCCGAAACGGCGCGAAGCCCGGAGATTGGGTGTGTGTGAGCGGACATTTGGGCGATGCTCAGGCAGGATTGGAGCTATTGCAGTCAAATCGGCTTGCCAAACGTAAAGATGAGCGTTATTTGCTCGATCGCTTCCATCAGCCCTCACCCAGGCTGTCTTTAGGGCGTAAATTGCGAGAGTTCGCATCCGCAGCGATTGATATTTCAGATGGTGTGGTCGCAGACTTGGGACATATTTGTCGTCAGTCCGAATGCGTTGCCGAGCTCTGGGCAGACGCTGTGCCACTGTCGCAGCCTTACACAAAATACTGTGCAGCCCAGGGGTACTCCAGCCTTGATCGTCTCACTCGTGCCTTAACTCATGGAGACGATTATGAACTGTGTTTCACGATCAGTGCAGATGCATGGCGTTTATGCACATCAGGAGCCGATAAGCTTTGGTTAAGTGAAGAAGGCTTGCCGGTAACGATAATCGGCAAAATACTGGCACCCGAGCCCTCGGGTACTGGTGTTTTGGTGCGAGTGCTGGATGAGAATGATGCCAACTTGTCGTTGTCATCAAGTGGGTATCAGCACTTTTGAGGCAGAGCTTGAATGCCGTGGGAGAGAATGGAAAAAGGGCTTGGTGTTGAGTTCAAGCCCTTGCGGATGATTTTGCCGTTGTTTGTTATAGCCTGTTGATTGTTTACTACTGATTGAAGCGGCTAGCGCCGGGAAGCATGTTTACAACATGCAAAAAGCGCTGCAGCCCGAGTTCGGCCCGAGTCCGGTCTGAGTAAGGGCCGCTATCAAAGCCTTCACGGGTCGAAAAATACCATTTACTGCCAACACAGAAAAACCTGCTGCTTCTGAACGGTATATCTCCCTTATCGCCTGCTCTGCGTTCTATTCCCACGAATGATCCCCTCTTTATCGAGCTTGTTGATAACATAACGTTCAAGCCTCACCTTTTTGTTGTTGTAAATGCGCTTTAGGGTACTGAGACGGATATCACAACGACCCATTTTACATTTGTTTATAAATTCAATATTGACAATTCTTGATTAATAAATCAACTAAAATCTATTTTCCTCAAGTTGTCCAAAAACGGAGCTTGAATAATCGCGTCCAGCACGGTAAAACGTTACCCTTTGCTTTCGCATCAGACGTTTGGGCTTGTCGGGCAGTATTAATTGTTATTGCTTGGACTCGAAAATTTAATGGTCGACATCCAAGTGTCATATTTGTCTACTAAAACGATTGAAAATTGAAATGAGGGTTTAGATTTATGCCGCATGTGCACAAGTTTTCTGCAGCGATGTTTTGTCTGATACTGTTAATCGTGAGCGGCTGCAGTTCGAATTACCCGGTTCGAGTCTATGACGGCCCAACGATTCCGGACGATCAGGTTGTGGTGTTGAAAGTACCCGAAGATATCAATGTAATTTCAATTGATGGACAAAAAATGACGTCATACCTGCTGGAGAATTTGTCTATTGATTATTATTTGAAACCCGGGCCTCATTCCGTCGTTTTTCAGTATTCTGGTATTTGGTCCGTGCCCAGTGTCGAGTCATCTGATGGCAAGGCGAATGTTGAACTGATTGAATCCGAATACGTACAACTTCAATTCAGTGCAAAGCCTGGCCAACATTATGTGTTACAACATGAAACCCCCCCGTCGCGTTCAAGTGCCCGAATATCTGCAACCAAGTTCAAGGCGTCAGTGGTTGACAGCAATGAGCGTTTAATAGCGACTTCAGGCAAGTATGTGGTACCGACTGTGTCGTCGGATGTCGTTGGTACTGAGGCGGTAACATTGGCTCATCAGGCTGGAGATGCGCAAATAGATGTTGCGTCAGCACAAGGCAAGACTAGTGAACAAGCTGTGCAGCAACCTCAGAGTACACAAGTAAAATTGCCGGTTTCAGAAAGCTTGCCCACTTTGGATGCGATGAAAGTATTGTGGCAGGGCGCCTCCAAAGAAGAGAAAAAGGCATTTTTGAAGTGGGCGTTTCAATAATTGATAGCCGTTATCCCGTATTCTAATCTGGCTTAAGCTTGATCAAGGTGGCTGTGCTATCATTGAAGGCACCTGTCCCTGTTGCAATCGTTTAAGAGCGGGTTGTCTTCAGGTTGAACTTAAAACGTCTTTCAGGTGAGCATACGTATGTGCTCACTGTGAAGGAAGGAGGTTCCCGTGAAAGTTCGGGCCGCAGCCGTATCGGGTCAATTTTATCCGGAAGACGCCGGAGAACTGCGGGGGCTGCTTGAGCAGTTGTTACGCCCCCCTTCGACAGCGGAAGCTGGTCGCTATCGAATAATTATTGCCCCCCATGCGGGATATATCTATTCCGGCGCGGTTGCCGCGGCTGCATATCGTGCACTAAATACGGAAAATGTAACGCGAGTTGCAATATTGGGCCCTTGTCACAGGGTGCCTGTGGCAGGTATGGCGGTGCCGGAATCGGGTGAGTTTGAAACGCCTTTGGGGCGAGTACCTGTCGATGCGGAAGGTGTTGATCTGCTGGTTCGTCACGGACTGGCGGAGCGGAATGACCTGGCCCATGAGTTTGAGCATAGCATCGAGGTTCAAATTCCCTTTCTGCAGTATGTGCTATCTGGGTTTTCAATCGTACCGGTTGTTGTTGGGGGCGCAGCGGTTCAGGTGGTCAGTCAGGCTTTGGAGCTTCTGTACAATTCACAGACCCTTCTCGTTGTCAGTTCGGATTTGAGTCATTTCTTGTCCTACCATAAAGCATGTCAGATCGATCAATCTACATCCGACAAAATTATTCATCAAGATTATTCGCTTTCGGGTGAAGAGGCCTGTGGTGCACGTGCGGTAAACGGGGTATCGGCATGGGCAAAGCGGTGTGGTTTTCATACTGAGTTGCTTGGTTTGGCAAACTCGGGGGACACCGCAGGAGATAAGTCTCGAGTTGTGGGGTATGGTGCTTATGGAATTGGATAAACTGATTGATACAGATCGGCGAACCATCTACGAATTAGCACAACAAAGCCTTTGGGTTTGTGTGCACGAGCGTCGTCGTTTGAGCGTGAACATCGGTGAGTTTTCAAAAGCATTGCAACTTATGGGCGCGAGCTTTGTTACTTTGAACAAAGGTAAAAATCTCAGGGGGTGTATTGGCACGCTTGAAGCACGAAAGCCACTGATTCAAGATGTTGCGGATCATGCCTATGCTGCCGCATGCCAGGATCCCAGATTTCCTCCGGTGACGGAAAATGAGCTACAGGATATTCTGGTGTCGGTCTCAGTGCTTTCACCGCCTGAGGATCTAGTTGTAGAGTCTTTAGCGATGCTGAAGCAAAAGCTGGAATCCGACAAGCCTGGTCTGATATTGCGTTATGGCCCCCATGGCGCAACCTACCTGCCATCCGTTTGGGAGCAGGTGGAGGATTCGAGCGATTTTATTGGCTCATTAATGCAGAAGGCGGGACTGCCATCTGACTTTTGGTCTGACCAAATTCTGTGGCAAACCTATCGGGTGAACTATATCCAGGCTCAAGACTTTAAGTGAAGCCGGGCGAGCAGGTGCCGCTGGAATAAGGACCGAGTGATTCGGTCCTTTTGGGGCCTATCGAGCTATTTCGATTTATTTGGCTTTGGCTTATCAGGTACCGAGGCATCGGATAGCGGATTCGAGTTATCGGATTTTGAAAAACTAAACAGATTTTGGAATAAAGAGAGCACGTCTAATATCAATGCAGAGCCCATGTCCACTAAAGATGAACTGGGTGGATTGTAAGGTTCATAGCTAGGAACGGTTAGTTGTTCCAAGCCGTCCGACGCCTCTTCGATTGCCAGTAGTGCGGCCTGGAAGTCCAAGAGAAGTTCATTTACATCGGGAATGAGTGTCGGACAAGTTGTCAGGCTGAACGTGATTTTTCCATTGTAGCTGATCGCGACAACACTCAGTCCCAGGCCATCAAATAGTGGAGAAGTGCCTATTTGATCGACAAGTTTACACCCGTTGAGATACAGTGGTGACTGTGGTCCCGGAATATTCGTTAGTGGAACATTGAATATGGGCTTGTGTTTTTGAGCGAGCAAGAATTCCGTGTAAATTCGTGCCGCCAAACCTGTCATGGTTGATGGTATGACATGAGTCAAGCGTTGCGCGGATATCGCCTGGCTGTATGTTTTGGAGATGACCGCGTTATCATGGATGCGGATCACACGCCAAGCCGGGTTGCTTTCATCTGTGGCCAGTGACAGCATCATGGCCGCAACGTTGCTGCCGGTTGGGCTTTGTAAATTGGTCGAGCGAATCGATATTGGGGTCATGGCGAGCAGTGCCGAATCCGGAAGCGCGTCCCGACGGCTTAAATAGCTTCGCAGTGCTTCGGCGCAAATGCCGCACACGACATCATTAATGGTTACATCATGGCCAATCGAAAATTTTAAGGCTTTTATCCGTTCCAGTGGAATATCGAAAAAGCCGATGCTGCGCTCATCACTTATCGCCGTGTTTATCGGGGTGGAAGGTGCGCTGAATAATGATGGCGGGAGATTAAGATTATTGAGTCGTTGCAATAATACTGAATAAAATGTTGAGGCAGCTGTTTCCTTAGCCATGTTTGCGAGTCTGAATGGCGTCTGTAGCGCACTACTGTAGGCGCTGCTCAGTAGGCGCATGGTAGATGGCAGGGGGTTGGGTTGCCACTGACTGGATGGCGTTACCGGTTTGGGTGTTGGTGAAAAGTCCAAAAGGGTACCCATAATGTCTTCACCACTAAATGCGTCAATCGCTGCATGGTGAATTTTCACAACCAGTGCGAAACTTTTGGCAGGCAGGTCGGGTATGGTTTCCAGACCATCCAGATACGTTACTTCCCAAAGCGGGCGATCTCGTTTTAGTGGTTTTTTTAGAATATCGCAGGCCAGTTGATTGAGTTTATCCCGAGAATCCGGCGCGTCCAGAGTGGTGTGCACCATATGTTTGCCGAGGTCAAATTCAGGATCATCCACCCAGTAAGGGTGATCCAGCTTTAATGGCACTTCAACCAGTCTCTTGCGGAAGAAGCTCGCCATATGCAGGCGGTCTTCAATGAATCGCTCAAACTCTTCGTAACTGAACGGTATTTCGCGTCCTGTGGCGTCAAATACGTACAAGCCCCCAATATGCATTGGGGAGTGGTCATTTTCCAGGTACAGGAAAGATGCATCTAATTCTGACAATTGCTGCATTAGTGATGACTCGCTTGGTAGTTCTGTTGAATACCGGACAAGCGCCGGTTATGAATAGTCAGGGTGTGTGTTGATAGGCACTGTAACAGGCCCCAGAAGATATGGCCATAGCCATGGAGCTATCGTAAATGGTTACGATAGCTCCTAACGTTTTAATAGCTGCGTTCTACTGCGATGCTGCAGAGCGATTCAAGCGCGGTTTTATAGGGCGTGTCGGGTAGTGAGTTCAAACAGTCTTTAGCTTTGCTTGAATGTTGCCTTGCCAGTGTGGCGGTATAATCAAGCGCCCCCGATTCTGTGACGGCAGCGAGTACATCCTCGATATCTTCCAGGCCACCTTTACGAATAACGCCTCGAATAAGCTCCTGTTGCGCGTGCGTGCCTTTTGCCATTGTATAGATGAGAGGGAGTGTCGGTTTACCTTCGGCCAGATCATCACCCACATTCTTACCCATCACACTTGCGTCGCCCCGGTAATCCAGTACGTCATCGATTAACTGAAACGCGAGCCCGAGGTGCAAGCCGTAGTCTCTAAGTGATTGTGTTTGGTTTTCGATGTGGCATAGTGCTGCGGCAGAATGAGATGCAGCCTGGAACAGCATTGCTGTTTTGCAGCGGATAACTTCCATGTAATGCGCTTCGGAAACATTTGGGTTTTTCACGTTCATCAGCTGTAAAACTTCGCCTTCAGCGATGACGTTGGTCGCATGGGCAAGTATTTTCATCACTTCCATGCTTTCGAGCTCCACCATCATCTGGAATGCTCTGGAGTAGAGAAAATCGCCGACCAATACGGAGGGTGCGTTACCCCATTTGGCATTGGCGGTAGACTTGCCGCGTCGCAGATCTGAGGCATCAACCACATCATCATGCAATAAAGTGGCGGTATGAAGAAATTCGATGATTGCTGCCAGTTTCAGTGCGTTTTTTTGAGTGTCGTAACCCAAAGCGTTGGCAATGAGAATCACGATCAGAGGACGCATTCGTTTGCCGCCGCTAGTCACGATATACTGCCCTATCTTTTCCACCATGGGGACATTGGACGAAAGTTGCGCGTTTATGAGGCTGTTTACACCCTCAAAATCTTCATTAACCAGTTCGTAGATTTGTGCTGCTTGCATTGGCTTATCAGTCAACTTTTATATCGGGAACGCAGAACCTGCGTAATCAAAGTAGGTAGCGCTGAAGGCCTCGAAAAATGTACAGGGGTTATTCAGTGTCTACACTCGGAGTTGGGATGCTATTGACTCACATCAGAGGTGTCAAGTAGAAGGCTTTGCAGCACGGCAAAGACAGAACCTGATCAGACAGGGCCCAATAAAAAAATTTGCATAAATTTTGACAGATTTGTAGAATACAGCGCCCTTAAACTCATCCACCTAGGGCTCCCTGTTATATGGTCGCGGAATCGCTTCCACTAGACGCAGGTTTTGTCATGCTGCAAGGCTGTCATTGGTCGTGATCGATGATGCATGGCTTCAGATTGTGCAAAGTGAGAGCTAGGATGGGTACGAAAGTCGGAGATCGATGAATGTACGCAGTAATTGTAAGCGGTGGCAAACAACACCGTGTGGAAGAAGGCGAAGTTCTCAAGCTTGAGAAAATTGAAGCTGAAACCGGAAAAACGATTGATTTTGATCGCGTGTTGATGGTGGTAAATGGGGAAGAAGTGAAAATTGGTGAGCCTGTTGTTGCGGGTGCCAAAGTCACTGCTGAGATCCTGGATCACGGTCGTCACAAGAAAGTTAAAATTGTTAAGTTCAAGCGACGTAAGCACCACATGAAGCAAATGGGGCATCGTCAATGGTACACTGAAGTCAAGATCACTGGTATCAACGCAGGTTGATCTCGGTCTAAAGAAGCAGGAGTAAACTAATGGCTCACAAAAAGGCAGGTGGTAGTACCCGTAACGGTCGTGACTCGGAGTCGAAACGCCTTGGTGTTAAACTCTTTGGTGGTCAACAGGTTCAAGCGGGCAATATTATTGTTCGTCAGCGTGGTACTCGCTTTCACGCTGGTGTAAACGTAGGCTGTGGTAAAGATCACACCTTGTTCGCAACCGCCAATGGCGTGTTGAAGTTCGAGGTTAAAGGCCCGAAAAACCGTAAGTATGTTAGTGTTGTTTCTGAGTAATCACGCTTACGGATTGAAAACCCCGCTTTAAGCGGGGTTTTTTCGTTTAGGGCTAGCGGTTTTTTCTGGTCAGACTTTTTCATGTTAAAGTTAAGGCCAGCTGATCAATGTTTGCGGTATCGAAATAGGTGATATATGAAGTTTGTCGATGAGGCCACGATTTATGTCGAAGCTGGGCGCGGCGGTAATGGGTGCTTGAGTTTCCGGCGTGAGAAGTATGTGCCCAAGGGAGGCCCTGATGGTGGTGACGGGGGTGATGGGGGTTCGGTTATTATCAAGGCGGACGACGGGCTGAACACACTTATCGATTATCGCTACAAACGCAAATTTCGAGCTCAATCCGGGCAACAGGGTAGTGGTCGAAACTGTACCGGTAAAAAAGGCGAAGATACCGTACTGCTTGTGCCTGTCGGAACGACGGTTGTTGATTTGGATACAGATGAGATTCTGGGGGATTTGACTGCGGTAGATCAGGAGTTGCTGGTTGCCCGTGGCGGTTTTCATGGTCTCGGCAATACCCGATTCAAGTCCAGTGTTAATCGTGCGCCGAGGCAAACTACGCCGGGTAAAGATGGCGAGTTTAGAAACTTGCGCCTTGAGATGAAGGTTTTGGCGGATGTGGGTCTACTCGGTATGCCTAATGCCGGTAAATCTACATTTATTCGTTCCGTATCTGCAGCCCGGCCAAAAGTGGCGGATTATCCTTTTACTACGCTGGTTCCAAACCTGGGGGTGGTGCGGGTTCAGTCTCACCGTAGTTTTGTTGTAGCAGATATACCGGGCTTGATTGAAGGTGCCTCGGAAGGGGCGGGGCTAGGCATTCGCTTTCTAAAGCATTTGGTGCGAACCCGGTTGATGTTGCATGTTGTCGATGTTGCACCCGCGGATGGAAGTGATCCTGTAGAGGCTGTGCGCAAAATTGCCAACGAACTGGAAAAGTTTAGTGATGTACTGGCAGAGCGGGAACGTTGGTTGGTGTTAAATAAGTTAGACCTGTGGCCTGAAGAAGAGCGCGCGGAGCGCGTTGAGCAGTTGGTGGAGGCTTTAGGCTGGCAGGGGCCGCTGTATCAGGTTTCAGCCCTCTCTGGAGAGGGGACTCAGCGTCTGTGCCAGGATATCATGCGTTGGTTGGAGGAAAAGGCTCAAGCCGAGGCTGAGGATGATGAATTGGCGGCTAGGGAGCAAGATCGTCGGCGGCAGCTTGATGAGGACGCGCGCCATCGTATTGAAGAAGAAAAAGAGGCCCGCAGGGCTCGTCGTCTTGCTGAAAAAGGTGATGAGTGGGATGAGGACGATGAAGATGAGGATGATGGCGAGGTGGAGGTTTTTTATGCGCCTTAGTCTTGTGCCAGGGCATGAAATGCCTGCGGTGGTTGGTTAGCAATGGCAGGTGAGTCGATTGTGGAGAGTGAATTGATTCGAGCGGAACTGTCCGGGGTTCAGAGGGTTGTCGTTAAAATCGGTAGTGCATTATTGACCAATGATGGCAAAGGGCTTGCTCTGGTCGCAATGTCGAGTTGGGTGAAGCAGCTTTCTGCCTTGCACCGGTCTGGGTGCGAAGTTATTTTGGTTTCCTCTGGTTCTGTTGCCGAGGGTATGAATCGATTGGGGTGGCGTGAAAGGCCCCACCATTTGCACGAGTTGCAAGCCGCTGCAGCAGTAGGGCAGATGGGGCTCATACAGGCTTACGAGGCTGAGTTCAAAAAGCACGGTTTGCATACGGCGCAAATTTTGTTGACCCACGATGATTTATCAGACCGGAAGCGTTACTTGAATGCGCGCAGCACATTGCGAGCATTGGTCGAGATGCAGGTTATTCCGATCGTGAACGAGAACGATACCGTTGTGACCGATGAAATTCGGTTTGGCGATAATGATACCCTGGGTGCGTTGGTTGCTAATTTGGTTGAAGCAGATGCATTGATTATTTTAACTGACCAGGATGGGCTTTTTGATCAAGATCCAAGGTCAAATCCCGATGCGCGTTTGGTTCCTGTTGCGGCTGCCTCGGATGGGCGGCTTGATGCAATGGTTGGGGGCCGCTCCGGGGCTTTGGGTCGTGGTGGTATGTTGACAAAGCTTCGGGCAGCAAGATTGGCAGCCCGGTCAGGCGCGGTTACCGTTATTGTTGGTGGGCGAATCGATGATGTTTTGTCCCGGCTGTTCGATGGGCAGATCTTGGGTACAATGTTGTTGCCAGACCAGGGGCGACAGGCTGCACGCAAGCAGTGGTTGGCCGGGCACTTGCAAATCAAGGGGCAGTTGGTTTTGGATGCTGGAGCGGTTGATGTGCTGCGTCGAAGTGGTCGAAGTTTGCTTTCGGTCGGGGTTAAATCCGTAACAGGCCAGTTTCTTCGGGGTGAAATTGTATCTTGCGTCAGTCAGCAAGGTGAAGAGGTGGCCCGGGGCTTGGTAAACTATAATTCTGATGATGTGCTTAAAATACTGGGTGTAACCACGGATGAGATAGAGCGATGTCTTGGCTTTGTGAATGAGCCGGAGTTGGTGCACAGGGATAATATGGTGCTAGTGTAGCAAGCGTAATTTGGCGTGGTGTTAAAGTCATGCCGGGTTTATCGTTGACCAGAAAATACGACACATAAAAAAAGCCGACAAAGTTCGGCTTTTTTTATGTGTCGTATTTTCTACACCGTATTTTCTGAGGCCTTAGTTTCTGGGCTAGTAGCTTCAGAGGGTGTTGAATTTAAGCTTTCAGCGCTTTAATACGATCATTCAAACGGCTCTTGGTGCGAGCAGCTTTATTTTTCGAGAAAATGCCTTTGTTTACCATGCCGTCGATCAGAGGCTGAGCCGTTTTGAAGGCTTCAGTTGCTTCCTCGTAGTTTCGGCTTTCGATTTTGGTAATCACTTTCTTGATGTAGGTACGAACCATGGAACGCTGGCTGGCGTTGTGGTTGCGGCGCTTGTCTTGTTGGCGAGCGCGTTTTTTGGATTGTGCGGAATTAGCCACCGATGTGCTCCTCAAATGTTACGAATTCTGTGCTCTATCGAAAATGACGCGAGACTATGCCGTTTTCGGTTGAGTTTGTCAAGGTGTTTGTCTGAACTTTGTGCAATCTCGGGTAATTTGAAAATGCGGTCTTGCCACATTAATGGTATATTGCGTGCTGTTTTGCTGCCTTCCCCAGGCTTACTTCTTAATTCTATCTGTTTTTTTCTTCGAGCCAGTTGGAGGGCGCGATGTCCTTATTGAAGTCCAGCGGTGTCGTTGCCTTTATGACGATGCTGTCCCGAATCTTAGGGTTAGTTCGGGATATCGTTATTGCCGCTATTTTTGGTGCTGGTAGCAGTGCGGATGCCTTCTTTGTAGCGTTTAAAATACCAAACTTTTTACGTCGGCTTTTTGCTGAAGGCGCTTTTTCGCAAGCCTTCGTACCCGTGTTGTCGGAGTATCGCCAACAGCAGACCCACGAAGAGGTGCAGAAACTGGTTAATGCGGTGTCCGGTACGCTCGGGGTCGTGCTGTTGATATTGACAGTTGCCGCAATGGCCGGTGCGCCCTATTTAACGATGTTGTTTGCCCCTGGTTTTATTGATGAACCTGAAAAATTTAATCAGGCCAGTGATATGCTGCGTATCACTTTTCCTTATTTATTATTAATTTCACTAACGGCGTTTTCCGGGGCAATACTGAATGCCTATGGCCGGTTTGCGGTGCCTGCTTTCACGCCTGTTTTGCTTAATTTGAGTTTGATATCTGTGGCTTTATTCATGACGCCGGTGATGTCGGAGCCGATACTTGCTTTGGCATGGGGCGTATTGATCGCCGGGATGATGCAGTTGTTTGTTCAGCTGCCGTTTTTGATGCGTTTGAATTTGTTGCCCCGGCCTCGTATCGATTATCGCCATGAAGGTGTTATGCGTATTCTGAAACTGATGACACCGGCCTTGTTTGGCGTTTCTGTGAGTCAGGTTAATTTGTTACTGGACACGATTCTGGCATCCTTTCTCCAGACGGGAAGTGTCTCCTGGCTCTATTATTCAGACCGTTTATCCGAGTTGCCCTTGGGCGTCATTGGTATTGCCATTGGCACGGTAATCTTGCCCAGTTTGTCCCGTAGCCATACCGCACAGTCGAAGGATCGATTCTCGGCAACGATGAATTGGGCGTTGAGGCTGGTTTTTTTGATCGGATTACCTGCTGCAGCGGCTTTGATCGTACTTGCGGAGCCATTATTGATCACACTCTTTTTTTACGGTGAGATGACGCCTCGCGATGTGGTTATGTCATCGCAGAGTCTGATGGCTTATGCTCTGGGTCTGCAGGCATTTATGCTTATTAAAATATTGGCTCCGGGATATTTTGCTCGCCAGGATACCAAAACACCGGTGAAAATCGGAATCGTCGCGATGGCGGCCAACATGATCTTTAATCTATTGCTGATCTGGCATTTTGCCCACGTAGGGCTGGCTCTGGCGACATCTATCTCTGCCTGGCTCAATGCTGCATTACTCTGGATTGGCTTGCGACGAGGAGATGTGCAGCTCCGAACACCTGGATTGTTCATGATATTAGTGCGAATTGTCTTTGCCTTGGGCGTTATGATGTTGTTTATCTTCTGGGCGATGCCGTCTGCTACAGAAATGATGCAGTTTTCTGTTTGGCAACGTGTAATCTGGATGTCTGTGCTGGTTTTGGGAGGACTAATTGCTTATTTCGGCTTTTTATTCCTGGCGGGTCTGAGAGTTCGACATTTAAAGCGTTGAGTGAGTGTTATATAATGTGCGTTTTTCGTTCGGCGAGAGGGTGAATGAGGCTGATAAGAGGGTTACAGAACCTGTCTTCGTTTGAAGGTCGTTGTGTTGCAACCATTGGCAACTTTGATGGCGTTCATTTGGGACATAAAGTTATACTCGATCAGGTAAAACGGGAAGCATCGTTACGCAATGTCCCTTCTGTTGCCATGATTTTTGAGCCTCAACCCCGAGAGTTTTTTCAAGGAGATAAAGCGCCATCCAGATTACAAAGTTTTCGAGACAAGTTGGTGGCGCTCGCTGCGGAGCATATCGATGTCGTGGTTTGTTTGCAATTTAACCAGCGCTTTCGAAGTCTTTCCGCTGATCAGTTCATTCGTTCAATTTTGGTGGATGCGTTGCATATTGAGCATCTGGTGATTGGTGATGATTTCCGGTTCGGCTGTGATCGCACCGGCAGCTTTGAGTTGCTCGAACAGAACGGGTTGGCACACAACTACAGTGTCGAGCGTACTGATACAATTGAAGTCCAGAACCTGCGGGTTAGCAGTACCCGTGTACGGCAGTCACTTAACGAGAACAATTTAACACTTGCGGCTGAATTACTTGGTCGCCCCTACAGCATTAGTGGTACTGTAGCCCATGGGCGAAAATTGGGCCGCAAGCTGAATGCACCCACTGCCAATATTTATCTCGGAAGTGGGCGTCCTGCGCTTTGTGGTGTGTTTGCCGTACAACTCAGGGTAAACTCCAGGCGTAATGCAAAAGTCAAATCCTTTGTTAGTGACGCGGGGCGGTGTGATACTTTTCCAGGTGTGGCGAATATAGGCTATCGCCCGACTGTTGATGGCGTGCGCCCGGCGCTCGAAGTACACTTGCTGGATTTTAGCGGTGATTTATATGGTGCGCATGTTGAAGTCACTTTTTTACAGCACCTGCGAGATGAACAAAAATTTGAGCGAATAGAAGATTTACAGCAGCAAATAGGATTGGATATTGAGCAGGCTCGCCAGTTCTTTATATCCCGATCCATGATGACAGAAAATACATTCCCGGCTGAGGAACCGTAATCGAGGCAAGGACGGGATTCCAGTTAATTTTGAACCAAATAATATAGTGAATGAAAGATGAGTGATTATAAGCATACTCTCAACCTACCTAGCACGTCTTTCCCGATGAAAGCCAACCTGGCTCAGCGAGAGCCTGAAATGCTGGCGCAGTGGACTAAAAAGGGCTTGTACGAGAAAATTCGGGAGTGCAGGGCAGGCGCTGAAAAGTTCATTCTTCATGATGGACCGCCTTACGCCAACGGTAACATTCACATTGGACATGCAGTTAATAAAATCCTTAAAGACATTATCGTCAAATCCAAGACACTGAGTGGTTTTGATGCCCCTTATGTGCCAGGTTGGGATTGTCATGGTTTGCCGATCGAACATAATGTCGAGAAGAAAATCGGTAAAGCGGGTGTCAAAGTCGAGTACAGCGCGTTTCGTAAAGCCTGCCGCGAATACGCCATGAAGCAGGTCGAAGGTCAGAAGCAAGACTTTATTCGTCTTGGTGTTCTGGGGGCTTGGGACAAACCCTATCTCACCATGGATTTCAAGATCGAAGCGGATATCATTCGGGCTCTTGGTAAAATCGCGGAAAATGGTCACCTGCATAAAGGCTTTAAACCGGTTTATTGGAGTGTCGTTGGCGGTTCCGCGCTTGCAGAAGCCGAAGTTGAGTACCATGAAAAGGAATCTACGGCCATCGATGTCCGGTTTGCGCCCGTAGACCAGGATGCCTTTAGTCGCGCATTTTCAGTAGAGCCGGTAACCGGGTCTGGCAATACCTCAATCGTAATCTGGACCACCACACCCTGGACACTTCCCTCCAACCAGGCTGTGTCACTGAATGCTGACTTGGAGTATGCGTTGGTTGAGTGTGATACCGGATTGGGCATGGAACGCATCCTGATGGCAACCGCTTTGGTCGATGCCAATATGGAGCGTTACGGAGTAGAGCAGTTCCAGGTTGTCGGTCGTTGCCTGGGGCAAGACCTTGAAGGGCTGCTGCTGCAACACCCATTTTATGATGATCGACAGGTGCCCGTAATTCTTGGCGACCATGTTACAACCGATGCGGGTACTGGTGCTGTCCATACTGCACCTGACCACGGGGTTGACGACTTCAATGTTGGCCAGCGCTACGGCCTGGGAACACTGGATTTGGTGGACAATAACGGCGTATTCAAAGTTCATACCGAGCTGTTTGCCGGTGAGCATGTGTATAAGGTTGACGAGAAGGTCATCAATGTACTGGATGAGCGACAGAAGCTTGTCTACAAGAAAACGTTCAAACACAGTTACCCACATTGTTGGCGAACCAAAACTCCGCTGATTTTCCGAGCGACGCCTCAGTGGTTTGTTAGCATGACCAAGAATGGCCTGAAAGATGCCGCATTGGAAGCAATCAAAGGCGTTAAATGGGTGCCGTCCTGGGGGCAGAATCGTATCGAAGCCATGCTGGAGCAGAGTCCGGATTGGTGTATCTCCCGTCAACGTACCTGGGGAGTGCCGATTACATTGTTCGTGCATAACCAGACGCAGGAGTTGCATCCCAGCACTTCGGAACTTTTTGAACAGGTTGCTTTGCGTGTTGAAAAAGACGGGATGGATGCCTGGTTTGATCTGGATCCGAAAGAGCTGCTCGGAGAAGAGGCGGATCAATACAGCAAAGTAACGGATACCCTGGATGTTTGGTTTGATTCCGGCGTAACGCACGCGGCTGTGTTGGAGCCGAGAGAAGATTTGGGCCAGTACCCGGCAGATCTCTACCTGGAAGGCTCTGATCAGCATCGTGGCTGGTTCCAGTCGTCATTGAAAACGGGGATTGCAATCAAGGGAGAGGCACCTTACAAACAGGTGTTGACTCATGGGTTTACGGTCGATGGTGATGGCCGAAAAATGTCTAAGTCTTTGGGCAATGTAGTTTCGCCTCAGGATGTCATGAACAAGCTCGGAGCGGATATTCTGCGCTTGTGGGTTGCAGCTACAGACTATAGCGGTGAAATGACCGTATCTGACGAAATTTTGAAGCGCACGGCGGATACTTATCGCCGCATCCGTAATACCGCCCGTTTCTTGCTGTCGAACCTGAATGGTTTTGACCCATCAAGCGATGCGTTAGCCCCGGGGGATATGCTTTCTCTGGACCGTTGGTTGGTTGATCGGGCTTATTTGCTGCAACAAGAGATTAAAGATGCGTACGATGCTTATAGTTTCCTGACGATTTACCAAAAAGTCAGCCACTTTTGCACGATTGAACTGGGCGGTTTCTATCTTGATATTATCAAAGACCGGCAGTACACGACGCAAACTGATAGTCAGGCTCGTCGTTCCTGTCAAACGGCGCTGTACCATGTGGTTGAAGCGTTGGTACGCTGGGTGGCTCCGATACTCAGCTTTACGGCCGATGAGATCTGGCAGGCGATGCCAGGGGAGCGCAGTGAAAATGTGTTGCTGGAAACCTGGTACGAGGGGCTGATGCCTCTGGATGATGATGCGTTGCTGGGCCGGCAGTACTGGGATACGATTCTCAAGGTGAAAACTGCGGTAAACAAACAAATTGAAGATGCCCGTCGGGCAGGTCAAGTCAAAGGTTCCTTGGGAACTGAAGTCGACCTGTATTGTGATGGTGATCTACGTGAAGCTTTGGAAACATTGGGTGAAGAGCTGCGTTTTGTATTGATTACTTCAGCGGCAACCGTAAATGGCTTGTCCGATCAGGGCTGCGAAGAGGCTTCGGTATCGGACGAGGTTGAGGGTTTGAAAATTCGTGTTCGGGCGACGGAGCACGGCAAGTGTGTTCGTTGCTGGCATCATCGCCCCGAAGTCGGCACACATGAGACGCACCCGGAGCTTTGCGGGCGTTGTGTTGAAAATGTGGACGGTGCGGGAGAGCAGCGACAATTTGCATAATTCTCGCTGTTAGCTGGAATAAATGTGGAGACGTTTAATTAATCGTCTGCTTGGCCTTGAATACGGAGAGAGTTGATATATGTGGAAGTGGTTGATCTTAGCGGCGGTCGTGTTTGTGCTCGATCTTGTTACGAAATTTTATGCATCCACCTCGCTGGATTATGCTCGATCCGTTGAAATATTGCCTTTTTTCAACCTGACCCTTTTGCATAATACCGGGGCCGCTTTTAGTTTTCTGGCGAGTGAGTCCGGCTGGCAACGCTGGTTGTTTACCGGACTGGCAATCATCGTCAGCGGGGTGCTGTTGCGTTGGTTGTATACCTTAAAAGGAAGTGATGTCTGGCTTTCTATTGCGATCGCATTGGTTCTGGGCGGAGCCCTGGGGAATCTGTATGACCGAATCACGCTGGGATATGTCGTAGACTTTCTTCATTTTTACTGGCGTGATTACCACTTTCCCGCGTTTAATCTTGCAGACTCGGCCATTTCCGTTGGCGCGGTTATGCTGGCCGTCGACATTTTTAGAGCGGAAAAAAAAAAACAGGCAGTTGAGGCTTGATAAACCCGGTCTCATTGCCAGATGAAAATATATGAGTAATAAAATGACAGATAATGTTGTGAAAGCGGGGGTCAAGGTGACTCTGAATTTCTCCTTGAAGCTGGAGAATGGTGACATTGTTGATACAACATTCGATAAGAAGCCTGCAGTGTTTGAGATGGGTGATGGTAACTTGCCGGAAGCCTTTGAAAAACTGATCTTAGGGATGTCCTCTGGACAACGGTCGGAGTTCAACGTCCGGCCAGAAGATGGTTTTGGCCAGCACAACCCGAATAATGTGCAGCAAATTCCCCGGACCCAATTCGGTGATGATGTGTTATTGGAACCCGGTCTGCTCATTTCGTTTGCAGATGCGGGTCAAAACGAGTTACCGGGTATGGTTGTGGAGTACGATGATCAAAATGTAACCATTGACTTCAACCACCCTTTAGCTGGGCGAGCATTGCTGTTTGAAGCAGAGATCGTGCAAATTGACCCTGTGGATTAATCGGTGCAACGAACCTTGAAAGGCACACTGCTGCTCTGTGCCATAAAACCTCAACCCTTTTATGAAAATAACGCTCGAACAAGGTAGTGCTCATGCAAGTAAAACTGGCTAATCCTCGTGGTTTTTGTGCGGGAGTTGATCGTGCGATCGAGATTGTGAATCGTGCGCTGGATGTGTTTGGAGCCCCCATTTACGTGCGCCATGAAGTCGTCCACAATCGTTTTGTTGTGGAAAACTTACGCGAGCGCGGCGCTATTTTTGTTGATGAGCTGCACGAAGTACCTGATGATTGCCTGGTTATTTTCAGTGCCCATGGGGTTTCACAAGCCGTTCGTCAAGAAGCGACTGACCGTGGATTGAAAGTTTTTGATGCGACCTGCCCATTAGTGACCAAAGTTCACATGGAAGTCGCAAAGTACAGTCGAGATGGTGCGGAGTGTATTTTAATCGGCCATGCCGGGCATCCGGAAGTGGAAGGAACCATGGGCCAGTTTGATGGCGCTCAGGGCGGGTGTATTTATCTCGTTGAAAATGAAGCGGACGTTGAAAAACTGACTGTTCAAAACCCTGATGTATTGTTTTATGTCACCCAGACTACATTATCTATGGATGATACTGCTGTGGTCATCGAAGCATTGCGGAGGCGGTTTCCCAGGATTCAGGGTCCAAGGAAGGATGATATTTGCTATGCCACTCAGAACCGTCAGGATGCCGTTAAAACGCTCGCGGCGGATTGTGATGTTATGCTGGTTGTGGGCTCTCCGAATAGCTCTAACTCTAATCGTTTACGAGAACTGGGCGAACGAATGGGCACACCTTCCTATTTAATCGATGGCGCAGACCAAATCCAGCCGTCCTGGTTTGATCGCTGTGAAGTTGTCGGTATAACAGCGGGGGCCTCTGCTCCGGAAGTGCTCGTTCAGGATGTCGTCGCAAAACTGGCAGAATACGGTGGGCAGGCGCCGGTTGAATTGAGTGGGAGAGAAGAAAATGTCGTATTTTCAATGCCTAAAGAACTTCGTATCCCAGCTATACATGTTGAAGGCTAGCGTGTTAATATTTTGCTGTTATTTGCTAAATCAGGGGCGTTACTGATTCACTGGTTATAGTTATGCCCAATATACTCGTGCTCAGGATGGGACGGGTTATCTTGCTTGATCCGTATGATCGATAAGACGAATTCATGCGGGCGCACAAATTAAACAAAAGGACTTGTTATGTCTTACCCGAGTCGTGGGTTTACCCTTCTGGAACTGCTTGTTGTTCTCTGTATTATTTTTATCTCTGCTTCACTGTCTGTATCGGCAATTTCGCTGGTATCCAAACACCGCTCTGAAGCGATTGTTTCAGATTTAGTTCATTTGTTGGCTGCAGCGAGGCAAACGGCGGTGTCTAAGAAAGTTGTAACGACGATATGTCCCAGTAATGATGGAGTCAGGTGTGAAAAGAATTGGTCGTATCAGATAATTGCGTTCGAAGACCGGAATAATAATAAAATTAGAGAGAATAATGAGCCGATAATCAGCAATAAAAGCGCCTTGCCGTCAACACACCAGCTTACATGGCGCTCTTTTCAAAATAAGCCTTATATCCAATATTCTTCAGTCGGGTACACACTAAGTCATAACGGCTCGTTTGTATTGTGTGACAAATCCTCTGTACGTGTTCTGATTATGAATAAAATGGGACGGGTGCGTCACGGTCAAGACCGTGACGGCGATGGTAATCAAGAAATGGCGAATGGTAAGGTAGCTGTTTGCAAATAAATGCAGGTTATTTATCGTCCCACTCGTTGGTTCCATCTGGATTATTGGCCCAAACCTTGGTTCCGTTACTGCTGTAGGTGAATTCTCCGTTGCTTGCTTGGGCTCCTTTGGGGGTCGCTGTAATTGTATACGCAAGGGTTGATGGGGCTAGAGAAAATTCGTAATAGACATTGCTTCCACTGACAGGGCTCTTATCGGTATAGACAACATTTGGACCCGTTGTTGTTGAGCTTAACTGAGCGTTTGCGTAACTGAAGTTGTTCCGGGCTTTATACCTTTCCATGGCTGTTGCAATGGCCATGGCCGTACCCATTGCGTCATGACGTCGTGTTTTCGTGACATGGCTTTGATAACTCGGATACGCAACTGCGGCAAGGATGCCAACAATAGCAAGTGCGACCAGTAGCTCGATTAGTGTGAAACCAAAATTTTTATGCATTCAATTGTCCTCGGTACCGTAAAAAGCAGATCTGGAGCGCTCCCCCCTTCGAGTCCTTGAAGAGGGGATGAAGGTCCTAGTTCGAATTGAACAGTTCTGCTCGACCTTTCCTGCGTCGATAAACTTTAAGTGGATCTCCTGGAGGTGATGGCGGTGCTGCCAGCACATTTTTACCTTCCAGTAACACCATACCTTCTTCTGTAAACAGAGGGATAACACCTGGAGGGAGGCCTGCAACATTCTCCTCTGTATGGCGATCGGTCAGTTCTGGGTTCTCAATATCTGCCATCCTGGATTCGAGAGGTGTCCCATCTAAAATATCGACAAACCATGTACGACCCGTTCCTTCCGAGGGGGTGCAAGCTCCAACATTAGCGGAAGCAGGTGGAATGTATGTACTGAATATAACCGTGTTGTTTACGGTCAATGATGGTGCCGTCACTTTTTCACCTGATTTACCTACATTTGTGTTAGCCAAGTTGATATACCACCCCTTGCCGGCGGATGCATCAATGAGCGCTCTCGCAGAAGTATCTGTGGCGGCTTCAGACACGTCAGCAAGGTCACTCAAGGCAATGTCATGATCAAATTTGTTTTCCAGTACACCGTAGTCTCTTAGAACAAAAAAGTGTTCATCAGTACTTTTGTTCAGAGGGTGTGCCCGATACCCTGAACCAACGGACAGTGCAACAAACCGCTCATCATTGTTCAGAACAACCAGGGATGGATCAACTGAGTAGTAGAAGCGTCGATTGCCGGCAACGGTTGTGGCATTCAGGTGTGCAATTCGCCCGCCGGTCGCGAAATCAGATACGCCTGTATTCGTTTCATTTATGTCAAAGCGAAAGACTTGCGCATTTGTATCTGATGCGTACAACGTATCGATTACACCATTGTTATTAAAATCTATTGCTCTGATATCACCAGGGATACTGTTTGTCAGAGTCACGGTTGCTTTCGAATTGGCGATATCATACCCCGCTGAAGTGAGCGCGGGATCTCCTGCATTCGCTTTTGCACTCCAGAGTAACGCGCCTGTAATTGCATCGGCGATGAATACAGTTTGCCCCATTCCGTCTGCAAGCGGGGTAGTATCCTCACTGTCTTGGGTTACGTCGTAGCCACCACCAAAAATGATGACGTCTTTTGAATCTCCATCCCATTTTATGGTCGCGGGTGTTGCGGAAGACCAAGTCTGACCGAGGTCAAGGTAATCCCCTGTGCCGCCCTGGATTACAAACAGCATTTTCGGATTATCGTAGTCCGAAATGTCTAACGCATAGTAGTTTCGTCCGCCACGGCGCATTCCGATATACAGGTATACCTTTTCGTCACTGTCCACAAGGTTATCATTGTCAGTGTCGATGTGGTTGATTGTTATGGGCCCGTCTAAACCATAGACATGAGAAATTCCGGTTGAGTTATCTCGAAAGAGTTTGAGGTTGCCAAGTAACTGGGAAGGCACAAATGACCATAGCTCGTTCCCGTCGTCGGTATGGCTGGAATCTCCGTCATCGGCATTGATGGCATGGAGGTAGCCTTGGTTGGTTGCGACAAACAATACCGTTTGACTTGTCCCACTATTATCATATCGCACGAGAACCGGGCGAGAGTGGAGTGGGTCGCCCATTTGAAGTCTTATTTCCGTAGTATTGCTATCCGAATCAAAATCATCAACATCGACACCTCGAGCCCACTTGAGTACCTGTTCTCGTTCTGTCGAGTTTGAAACGTTAAGCATTGCCTGAGTGATCACGCTGTTGTCTTCACTTAGGGCATTTGATGAGTTGGCCAGTGTTGATGAGGTGCCCAAGTAAGTGTAGACATTGCGACTGCTCGGCATTGAGGCTGCGGCTCCACCTTTGGCTACATCATTTCCGTCATCAATTGCAGTGCCACTTTCGTAGCTTGGTTTCCAGAAGCTTCTCGCTCCTTCTTCGAATGCGCCGTCCGCAGTAATGGCCGGATCCGTATTGACATCTACAATTGAATCGCTGTCGGTATCGAACTTATAACGTTTAACATTACCCGGCCAGTCGGTTGAGTCTGTCGGTTTAAACAGTGAAAAATAGAGGTCATCGTCATTGGTTAATCGATTAAACTGATTTACGGTTACACCGGCGGAGACAAATGACGTTGTTTTATCCAAAGCGTTCTTGATCCCTTCACTTAAGGCCTGAACCAGCTCTGCTTCATTGTTGGCTTGATAAAAAGTACCACCACCTGCTTGGGCAAGTTCAGCCATAAATGGGATATTTGAAGCAAAACTGATGGTGTTAGTAACAACTGTTTGTGTACCAGAAAGGGTTGAGGACTGGTCTTCGGTTACAAGAAACTCAGCAAGTTCTTTAGCACAGTTTTTTCCATTGTCTCCAGTCGAACAGGATTCACCGGTAATACCCTGCACCACGCCTGCTGTCGTACTTCCATGGGAGTTGGGTTCTCCATCCGAGAGAAACATAATGTGATTGGGGGCGCATAAATTGTCGATCGGGCTAATGTAAACCGGAGAGCCATTGATCGCTTCACTGCCGCAATTAGAATTACTGGAATCCCATCCTGGGCAGCCGTTTGGAATATAGTGTGTACCGCCAGTGTATGAATCGGGGTGGCTGGTTCTGAATTTGCGACTCCCACTTGACCCCCGTTTCGTCCCGAATTTGACGCCGGAGCCTCTGAAATACAAGGCGGCCTCCGCAAGTGTACCGCTTATCGGGGTGTAGCCATCATGGCCGAAATTTGCGACGTAAGATTTAAGTGTGTCTCGAACCGTTACCCCACCTACAGCATAATCGCCTTTGTAGGTAACAAAGAGTTTTGGTGCGGAGCCCGCACTGCTGTTATAGCTAGTTGCAGAGCCAGTTCCATTCCCGTCTGTCGTTTCGATGATGATGCCAAGCGCATTGCCTGACGTCCAGGTAGGTTTGCTCACAATTTCTTCTATTCGGTCAGAAATATCGCTTGTTATTACAGTCTCGCCATAGACCCAGCCATTGTTGGTCCAAGAGGTTGAGCTGCTACCTGTTAGAGTGCTGAGCAAAGGTGTGCTGTTGAATGCTGCGGGGTTTGCGTCATCGACAGAGTAAATGCTCATGTTTTTAGTGTCGGTGGACTCTGTATTAGCTATGAAGCTGATATAAGCTGAGGTGATTTCGGCATCTTTCGGAATTTGCATATCGGTGAAGCGTAATCCAATATAGCTGTTCTCATCGAAGTCTAAGTTGCTTCCACTCAAGCTGTTGGCTGAGCCACCTGATGAAAATTCTGCGTCATTGTTATTTGAATTTATTTGTTTTACCACTGAATCTTGCATGCAGTTTCCAACGGCAGAATTTTCATCATATTCTACAACCAGGCGAGGGGCACTACCTGGGTCACTATCATGACTGGTGAACTTTCGGGTACCTGTGCCACTGATAATAAAGCTCATTGCATTTCCGCCGCACCAATCTGACTCGGCAACAACTTCCTCGACCAGATTTTTCAAGTCAGGGGTTTGATAAACTTCATCATTTGTCCAATCGCTTACGGAGTTCCAGGGAACCACCGCAGTTGTCGTTCCTCTGAGACTGATGTCGCCACTGCTATTGGTGAAGGGGGCTGAGTTTGCTGATTTGTGGGCTACAATCGATAAATTCGTATCCACACTGGAGTTATCACTGGAGGTAAACTCTATGTAAGCGGATGTAATCGTTGCCCCTTGCGGGATATTCACTTCACCGAATCTCAGACCAACTATTCGGTTTGCTGAGGAAGATGTGTCGTCGTGCCAGTTTATTTGTAGGATCGGGGCATCACAACCGTTATAATAACTAGGTGTACAAAGAGACCTGTTCCCACCTTCCGGGTCGAGATAAAATGCTATCGCCTGCCCAGTATTCCAGTCAGATTTGTTGATTATCTGTTGAACTAGAGTTGATATATCAGGGGATGTATATTCGACTCCTGACCCGCCTGTGGGAACTGTCCAATCAATGTTTGTGCTGAGATAGCTTCGGCCAGCGGGGGGGCCAGCTGAATAATTCTGTGGAGAGGCATTATCTTCAATTTTTATCTTAACAGTACCACTATTATCGCTTCGATTGCTCTCCATCAACAAATAAGCTGAATCTATAGTCATACCCTTTGCGATATCGATATCGGTAAAACGAAATCCGAGGTGCTCTGTGCCAAAGCCTGCATAGAGGCAGCAAGTCCCTGTCGATGAGCCTTCGGCGTAATCTGAATTGGATCCCCAGGATGCAAACTCAACGCCGCTGCTCTGACTTTGAGTCATTATAATTGTGTTATCATTTAGTGAGACTGAAGAGTCAGTTGTATTTTCAGTGGCATCATCACTGTCTTGTTCAATTTGTGAGGTAACAATTGCATCAGCAACGGCATCGTCGATGTATCGTACAGGATAAAGTATTGGCCCACCATTATTGTCGTAGTTTCCTGGTGATGAAAAACGCATTAGTCCGACATTTATCCCGGTAGCTGAATCCAGTATCGTTGTCAGGGAATCCTGCATTACCTCCAGGCGGTCTCGATCGTCACCGCTTACTTCCCCATCCATACTCCCTGACGTATCCATAATAAACATGATGTTTGGAACAACCGTTCCTGAGGTGCTGGCACCAAAATATACTTCGGTGTCATCTGCATGAAGGTTTCCGCTTCCAAGCAATGTGTAAAGACAGGCTAACGTTGCCGTCAGCGATTTTTGATGTAGCTGCTTTGTGTTCATAATATCTTACTCCAGCATTAACTGAATCTGCACCTCAATACAAAGGATTTGCTGTTCCTACTTACTTATTCCTATCAATTGAATACGCAGAGCGTTGGTCGTTGCCAGCGTAGCCATTCATCGATATAAAAAAGAGCTTCTTCTCCAGCGATATTTTGTGTCGGTACTCCATTGCCATCAACATCAAGCCAGCCGGAGCCTTCGACGTATAATATGGGGCAGCCAAGTGTACTGCCCACACCCAGAGAACTGGCCATGCCAGGGCCGCAATCTGTGGGCGCGCAGCTGGCATAATAGGCGTGTGATAAACCGATTATCGGGCTTGCAGCACCGGTGGTATTTTGGAAATCCACGTCATCACAGGCTAATGTACTGGTTCCTTCGGCCGTCTTGGCGATCGTACCGCTGTTGTTGACACAGGCTTTAAATGCACTCGCAGCTTG
Organism: Oleiphilus messinensis; assembly: GCF_002162375.1. GTDB lineage: Bacteria > Pseudomonadota > Gammaproteobacteria > Pseudomonadales > Oleiphilaceae > Oleiphilus > Oleiphilus messinensis. The sequence continues at coordinate 904,384 of NZ_CP021425.1, forward strand.
TTTTACAAAAGGTACCGGCGGGGCGGGTGAAAGCTCGATTGTGCGGCGAACAACATTCAAGGTAATATTGCCACTGTGGTTCAGGCTGCCACCAAATACGGTTCCGCCCTCCTGAGCATACGCATCGACCGAAGATTGTGCGGCATTTTGGTTCAAAGCGACGAGTTGGGTGTTGGTCGCCATTCGCTCTTGAAGTAGACCACTGGAAAATATGTAAGCGCCAATAATTGTCACAATCGCGAGCAGGATCAAGCTGGTCAGCAACACTGCGCCCTCCTGCCGGGTTTGATTTTGCTGCTGCCAAAAAGCGTAGGGCAGAGCTGTGTCTGCGGACTCGATGTGAAAATTTGCAACCGGTTGTTGTACATGATTATTCATCGATATCAATCTCCATTCGCAACAATGGCAGTACCGTTAACCAACAGCCGCATCCTTCGGTCGTCGTAGTTGAGTGTTGCCTCATTAAAAAGGGTGTAGCTTTGCGCCGTATTTTGGTCATAAGCGTTGACTTCGGAGCCTCGTAACAATATGGAGAATCGAACGGACATTAAGGTGGATAAGCCGGTGGCGTTAAAGTCGTAAGCCTCTACATAACGGTCGATAATGCCATCTTTCATCTGGGCGGTAGAAGTGTAGGGGGTTTTTTGTCCATTTGAATCATCCAGGCCATACAACACCTGCAAGCTTTCAACATCGCTTAAAATAATATCATTGGCCGTTCCTACAGTTCCTTGACAACGTAATTCACCGTTTTCAACATAATACGTGTTGGTAACCACGCCTACGTTCCCGCTATTGACGGCTGCCCCTAAGCAATCACGGACTCCATTGTAGGTAATCTGAATTCTGTCACACATAAGGCTTGAGGATTCCGCTGCATTGCATACGGTAACATCCTCACCCGTGCCGGTTGTACCAAATGTGATAGCTGTGGGGCTGTCGCCCTCTGTGGTGGGATCCAGCCAGCCGCCCCGTTCTAATTCATTATTGAGGTAGACGCTGACAAATCTTGCTTTCTCTTGCAAATCAGAGATGGAGCTATGCAGCGTGTTTGTTTTAGACGCTGAAAGAAAAACATTTAAGGCTCCGGCGATAATGAAAAGGCCTAGCGTTGCGCCGACCATCACTTCAATCAGCGTGTACCCTTGTTGATGAGAGAGTGTTGTCGATTTCATATCAAGGTACCAAATCCAAAGCTACACAGTCACGGTATTCACTACTATCGGTTGAGGCTTGCGTAAAGCCAAGATCCACAGAGCATCGGTAGTTCGTATTATTGCTAACAAGGTCTTTTTCCACATCATCTGCTGTCGTTGTTGTTGCATTTCCCGTCTTCGGTTGTGCACGCCGCCAGGAAACATAAATGGTATAAAGGGATCCTGGGCTACAGGCATCAGTATCCGTTCCGGTCAACAAAACAGGAGGATCTTGTTCCGGGTCGAAGTAACGGTGGTTTGAATCAAATTCTATATTTCGTGGATTGATTTGAGTGGTGCCACCTGATGTGAACGATATTCCGGCCTTATCCTGGCATCTAACATGTACTCTTCCTTCCGGGAGTGCTTCATCTGCCGCTCGACACACCTCCCAAACGTCAAACGCGGCCATTTCCTGTTCATCGCAGGCCGTCGGACTGACAGGGTCTGCAACGCCAAGGTTTCGGCAGTTTAGTACTGGATCAGATGGGTGGAAGGCTGCGGGATTTGAAGCTGAGCAGACATGGCCCGTTTTAAGTTGTGCAGCACTATTGTTGATGTAGAGATTCAAGTCGCCAAGATTACCCTCCACCGTGACGGCTGAGGCTGCAGTGCCTTTAGTGGGGGCTCGGTTGTCCCAATTTGCGTAACTTTTATTGATATGTATTCTGCTTGCCATATCCTGAGCGATGATTGTTGCCTGGCTTTTATAGAATGCATCCAGGTTGTTATTTACCGAGGCAACCTGAAGAGATGCAAAGCCGAGTAATCCTATGGCGAGTAAAATTACGGTGATCAGAACTTCCAGTAACGTGAATCCCCCTGATTGTGCTCTTCCAGAAGAAGGTTGTATCATCACGTATTTGTGTACTTTGTATTTGTCCAGATTCATGATTATATGCCGGTCAATTTAACGTTTAGTTGGTCTGTGTTGAGTGTCTATGGTCCACAGTTATCGTTAATGGTGTTGACATTTGTGACTCCAGATACTTCGACATCGACTTCTCTACCCTTATCTCGCTCGTCGCAAAACCGAGCTTTAAACGTAATGCTGTTCGTGGGACTGCTTTGGGTATGGTCGTTTCTGATGCCGTCGGATTGAAAGCTAATATCGCCAATGCTACTGCCGCCGGGTTTGGCGATGGTAATTCTGCTAACCCGGTCGAATTGGTAAATGATCGTGGAAGGCCCGAGATTGACATTCCAGCCATCGGACCAATTGGTTCCCGAGGCGCTGACGCTAACTTGAGCGCCTCTTTTAACGGCCTCAGATTTGGCGAGAGCTAAGGCGTTATGAAAATCAATTGCAGCTTTACGAAGTCGGTAGTCTGCATACATGTCGCTGAATGAGGGGGCTGCCAGAGCAGCACTAATACCCAGTATTGCAATCACGACTAAAAGTTCGGCCAGTGTAAAACCACGTATAGTGTCCTGTGAACTGAAAGTCTGCTTCACGGGCGTGGTAATTTGTCGGTGACTGGATATGTCGTGTAATCTGGTCATTATTAACGTCCGTTTGATTTTATGAAGATGCTTTTGCACATTCCAGTTTTCGAATCCTGTATTGACCTCTACAAAAGGTTTCACCTTTTCTGAGCTCGATTAGGCAGTATTCTAGTTTATCCTCTGCCTTTTGCAGGCAAGTCCGTCCATCTGTAGTCAATTGGTACGGTTCAATCGAGTTGAAGATCCCGGTAAGATCTTCGGACGTTTGCAGCTGCGTAAATTCTTTTGCTTGAACTAAGGTCGGGAGAGTGCTCAAGCCGAGAACCAAGTAAATTGATTTTATTGGGAGTGTTCTAATGAAGTCGAAGTAAAGTGAATTAAACATGTCCACGCTCCTGTCTCGGATTCTCTATCTTAAGTTTGAGGCTCTTGATTATTAAGTTAATGCAATCTTGTATAAAAGTCTTAGCGAAGTGGATAAAAGGTAAATATAGTGGATAAGTGGCGGTTTCAAACATTGAATTTTGATGAATATCTCAATTTGAGTGGTATTGTAGGTCGAATTTTTCGGTTGAACCTTTGAGGTTTCATCGGATTCGCTGAATTATGGTTGGAAGTTTCGGGGGATGAATGCAAGTAGTAGTCATTGGTGGTGGTGTTATTGGGATGATGCAAGCCAGAGCGCTGGCAGCTGAAGGTGTCAGTGTGACATTGATTGAGCGCGGGCTATGTGGCAAGGAAGCAAGTTGGGCGGGCGGCGGAATTGTCTCGCCATTGTATCCCTGGCGATACTCGGATCCGGTAACAACTTTGGCTAACTGGTCGCAAACCTACTATGCCAATTTATCGGAATCCCTTGAGGCGGAGAGCGGTATTGACCCGGAGTTGAGCCGTACCGGGCTCTTGATGCTGTCAATATTTGATCAGCAAGAAGCGTTGAAATGGGGCGCTGAGCACAGTTATCAGATGCAAATGATTGGTGCCGATGAGATTTATCATCTTGAACCGAAGTTGAAAGCCGGGTTCAAACAGGCTATCTGGATGCCACAAGTCGCCAATATCCGAAATCCGAGATTGGCGCGATCACTGCGAGCGGTCTTAGAACATGATTCCCGAGTGACGATTTGTGAAGAACAAGCCGTTCTGGAGATCCAGACAACCAAACAAGGTCGAGTAGAAGGGGTGTTGACCGATAAAGGGAATGTTCAATCTGATGCCGTGGTTTTAGCTTCTGGTGCATGGTCTGGAAAGTTACTCGAGTCATTATCGATCAGCCTGCCAATTGAGCCGGTTAAAGGGCAGATGGTTTTGTTTAAAGGGGAGCCCGGGGTGGTTCGCAGAATAGTATTGCGGGATGGAAAATATATCATTCCTCGCCGAGATGGCCATGTATTGGCGGGAAGCACGCTGGAATACTGCGGTTTTGATAAGTCGACAACAGCGTCTGCAAGAGAAGAGCTTGCGGATATCGCAATTGACATGTTACCAGAGTTATCCTCTTTCCAGTTGGAAGCCCAGTGGGCCGGGCTTCGGCCTGGCATTGAAGATGGTATTCCGTTAATCGGTGAAGTTGAGTCGCACCCCGGTTTATTTTTGAATTGTGGTCATTTCCGCAATGGGCTTGTGTTAGCTCCGGCCTCCGTTCAGTTATTAACTTCGCTCATAATGCAATCCGAGCATCCCTTTAGCCCTGAGCCATTTTCTCCAAGCCGATCGAATAACGGTTTAATCCTTATGTAGCAACTTATGTAGCAAACTCAGACTACTCCATTCCCAACTTCTTCAACCGATACCGCAGTGCGCGAAAACTGATCCCCAGTTTTTTCGCGGCGGCGGTTTTGTTCCAGCGCGTTTCTTCCAGCGCCTGCTCAATTGTTTGTTTCTCGATGGTTTCCAGATACTCTTCGAGATTTACGCCATTTCGTTGTTGCGCCGGGGCAGAGTCAATGGTTTGCCTGGCGTCGCTTGAATTGTCTTGAAGGTGGAGGTCAACAGCATGAATGACATCATCCTCACAGAGCGTAAAAGCACGTTCAATGATATTTTCCAGCTCACGGACGTTTCCCGGAAACGAGTATTGCTTGAGTGCGTTTATGGCATCTGTGCTCAGCCGGGCATTAGGGATGTCACATTCATCTGCAACCCGTTTTAGCATCGTTTCCGCCAATAACGGAATGTCTTCCACACGCTCTCTCAAGGCGGGTACTTTGAGTTCAATGACGTTGATGCGATAGAACAGATCCTGGCGGAATCGACCCTCATCTATCTCGTTATTAAGATCTTTGTGTGTGGCACTGAGAATTCGCACATTGACCGGAATTTCCTTCTGCTCACCAACGGGACGAACGGTTTTTTCTTGAATTGAACGCAGTAGTTTGACTTGCATTGCCATTGGCAGGTCTGCCACTTCATCGAGAAACAGCGTACCACCATCAGCAGCCTGGAACAGGCCAAGTTTATTTTCCACCGCGCCAGTAAAGCTCCCTTTTTTATGGCCAAAAAATTCGCTTTCCATGAGTTCGTTGGGGATTGCACCGCAATTCACCGGTACAAACGGTGCGTCAGCCCGTGGGCCGAGTTGATGAATCATTCGTGCAACCATTTCTTTGCCGCTTCCTGATTCACCGCTAATATATACCGGGGCCTGGCTCCGGGCGAGTTTGCGAATCTGGCCTCGGAGTTTTTGCATGGTTTCCGAGTTACCCAGCAGAAGTTTATCTTCCTGGGCATCACTAACCTTTGACTCTTTGTTCTCCTGTTGTTGACTCAGGCGCAGTGCGCTGTCCACTAAATCCCTCAGTCGGGAGAGTTCAACGGGTTTTGAAACAAAATCGAACGCGCCTGCTTTCAATGCGGCGATAGCTGTTTCAATACTGCCGTATGCAGTAATAACGGCAACAGGAATATTGGGGTGATTTTTTTGAATGTTGGATACCAAGTCAATGCCGTTGCCGTCCGGTAGATTCATATCGGTCAAGCACAGATGAAACTCGGTGCGACTTAGATGAGAGTAGGCTTCTTCGAGATTTGATGCGCTGTAAGTATTGATCCCCATCCGGGTCAAGGTAATTTCCAAAAGGTCTCGAATGTCCGGCTCGTCGTCGACGATCAGTGCGGTTTGAATACTTTTATTGGTCATGTGAACTCACGGTCGTCTTTTTTTAAGGTCGTCTCATCCTTCCCGGATGCTGTGTCATTACGTACGCTTTTTATAGTGTGCAAAGGTAATTCTGAAGCAACTATTTGTCTCACTATCATTAATATAATCCAGGTGGGCTTGATTTGCTTCACAGATTTCCCGTGAAAGATACAAACCCAGACCCGTGCCACTGCTGTTGGTGGTGAAAAAAGGTTCGAATACATGAACGATATTGTCGGAGGATATACCGGGTCCTTGATCAATTATATTAATAAAGGACTTATCGGTGTTCGTGGTGCTACCGACTTCCAAAGTGATCGTGGACTTTCCGGTTTTTTGCTTGCTGTAACGAAGCCCGTTGTCGATCAGGTTTGTCAGCACTTGTTCAAGTTGGCTCGAATCAAAACGGATATACGCGTTTTCTGATTCAGGTTTAAAGGTGATGTCCGCCTCGATCCCGCCACTGGCAAGGTAATCATCAATAAATTCCTGAAGCCAGGTGTTGAGCTCAAGGATTTGCTGGTCTGGTTGTTTCCGCCGGGAAAGTTGAAGCACGTTTTCGATAATGCCATTCATCCGGTTCGCGTGACGCAAAATAATATCGGTCATTTTTTTATCACCGGGATCCAGATTGACGGATTCGGACAGCAACTGTGTCGCATGGCTAATCGCGCCCAGTGGATTGCGTATTTCATGGGCGATACCTGCAGTCAATCTTCCCAGTGAGGCAAGTTTCATTTGTTGTGCTTGTTGGGCGACCTTGCTGGTATCCTCAAGGAAAATCAGAATATCGTGGCCCTGGTCTTTATCCAGTCGAGTGAAATTGGCTTGCACCTGTGTTCGAGAGCTTTGTGATTTGAACGGCTCCGTTCTCACTTGGGGTTCCAGGCGCCAATGATCCAATCTCTGCTTGAGTTCAATTGGCAGGGTGGTGGGCGTCGGCTGAACGGCGTCGCTGGATGGCTCGAGCAGAAGACTTGCTGCATGATTCATCATGCGCAAATCGCCAAACTCGTCGGTAACAATAATACCGGTTTGCATGCGCTGGATAATCTGGTGGTTGAGCATCTCGAGTTCGGCAATATTCTTGGCGCGCAATTGTGCTAATTTTTCACTGGCGCTGATCCGTCGTGATATGTTTTGTAAAATAAATGCCGCTGCGAAATAGATAATGCCCAAAATGCCGGACTGTACGATTTCAGAGGGTTCCCGGTTGTGTTGTATAACCATGTAAATGGCAATGGAGAGGGTGCATAACGCGGACAGCGCTGCCAGAAATACGCCTGGTTTCCCATAAAGCAGAATATTCCCTGCAGCAACAGAAATAATGATCAGGTTCGCGATACCGCTGCTGGTGCCCGTGGATGAATAGAGTAAGCCGTTGAGAATCAACACATCAATAATCATCGAGAACAAGACATGCTCGATACTGGGTTTGAGACCTGCAAGCAATAGAAAGGCGATAAAGATATTCAGTGCCAGGTAGCAGATTGAGCCTATCTCAAAGAGAAAAAGGTGCTGAAATTGATTGACCTGGGGTTGGGTGAAAAAGAAGAGCGAACCGACGAGTATCAGGCCCACAACCACACGATAGTGGTTGTATATACGAAATAGTTTGGCGGAATTATCCATAACCGACTGTGGCGTTCCTTCTGTAGGGTTGGATGTCAGCATGCGGTGAGTGTGTTGAGAGGTGATGCGATTAGTTGATCTGATGGCTGGAGTAGAGTCTCTGCTCAGCCTGTGCTCGAGGTACAAAATGTCTCAGGCCTTACTTGTCTGCTTGAAAGCAGAGGAGGCTTTTATAGATATTAGTTAAGCGGCACGATTTAGCAAATTTCTAGCGCTAAGATGACGAGCGGGGGAGCGGGTTTGGCAATTTGTGTTTTCCACAACCGTTCGTACCCGCTTTGTGTACTTTTTTGTACACAGATTGTGTGGACTTAATCTTCAGAGAATAAACTGAAGTTAAACAACTCACTCAAGCCCCGGTTTTGCCGGGCCACACGATTGGAGTTAAATTTCATATTGGCATCAAATGCTTCACTTTCCGGATAATTCGCGGCCAATACCACGAGTGCGTCATCGGCTTTGTCCGGTAATTCCAATTGTTGATAAAGTTCAACCATGAGAATCAGTGCCTGCTCTGTGGCCGGCGTATCGGAAAAATGATCGACGATGTATTTGGCCCGGTTTACGGCTGCGATATAAGCTTCGCGACGGATGTAGTATTTGGTGACATGAAGTTCATAGTCCGCGAGGCGGTTGCGGATGTAGACCATGCGACTTCTGGCATCCGGTGCATATTCACTGTCAGGAAATCGCTGTAGCAATGCAGAGAAGTCACTGAACGCACGTCGCATTTCGCCGGGATCCCGTGAGGTTTCGTCAATCGGGAACCATTGCGCTGCCAATCCGATGTCCATGTTATAAGAGGCTATACCCCGGATATAGTAAGCGTAGTCAACGTTTTCACTACTGGGATGCAGACGAATGAATCGGTCTGCTGCGGCCCTGGAGCCTTCCAGATCCAGACTGCCATAGCGAGCGTAGATTAAATCCAGTTGAGCCTGTTCTGCATACCTTCCAAATGGGTAACGGGATTCCAGTGATTCCAGTTCGCGCGTTGCCTCCAGAAAGTTTCCCGACTTAAGGGCTTTGCGCGCGTTGTCGTAATATTCTTTCTCTGACCGCTCGATTTCTTCGGTTGTGGCGCAGCCAGTAGCGAGCAGAAAGGCGCTGCACAGACAGAGGATAGAGCCAAGTCGAATAAGCGTTCTGGTGAGGTGCACGTTGCTTTGCAGGTGTTCCGAGGTCATAAAGTTCAACAGTCTGGTTGTTAGTGTTTAAGTTCGCTCTGCACCGGTTACCCATTACCTTTGGTAAATGATTTTCTGTTGAAAGGATATCAACATGGTAAACTGGTGTTTTAGTGCCGCTCGGGCATTATTTCACAACTTGTAATTGAATCCAAAGTGAACCTTCATTAATTACGAGTTAACAACGCGAAGCGTTCCACTTTAGTTATTGGAGATAGATGTCGTAGATGTCCGATTCTGATCAATTTGAAAATACGAGCAATGACTCACCCTCAATGGATACCGTCGCTGATGAGGCAGACCCGAATCAAGATGATGACTTTAATGCGGGTTCTGACGCACTTGAAGTGATACATGCCGAGTTTGCAATTCCGCTGGATCTTGCAGAAAAACGGCTGGATCAGGCTGTAGCTGCATTTATGCCAGAGCACTCCAGAGGTCGAATCCAGGGTTGGATCAAAAGTGGGGCGCTCACTCTCAATGGCGCTGCGGCGAAAGCTAAAGATAAAGTTATTGTCAATGACAAGGTGGCCATTCGGGCTGAAATCGAGGGATTGGAGCGTTGGAGTCCCGAGGCCATCCCGCTGGATATCGTATTTGAGGATGAGCATATACTGGTGGTGAACAAGCCGGTGGGGCTCGTGGTTCACCCCGCTGCAGGTCATCCGCGTGGCACGCTGGTTAATGCCTTATTACATCATTGTCCGGAGGTCGACAAACTGCCCAGAGCGGGTATTGTTCACCGGCTTGATAAAGATACCAGTGGTTTAATGGTGGTTGCAAAGTCTCTCATCGCCCACACTTCATTAGTGAATCAGTTACAGGACCGCTCAATGGGGCGGGAGTATGAAGCGATTGCCTGTGGCATGATGACGGGTGGGGGGACGGTGCATGAGCCGATTTCACGACACCCCCATAACCGGTTGAAAATGGCCGTACACCCTACTGGTAAAGATGCCGTTACACACTATCGGGTACTGGAAAAATTTGCTGCGTTTACACATATCCATTGCAAGTTAGAAACCGGGAGAACACATCAAATTCGAGTTCATCTGGCCCATATCCATCACCCGCTGGTCGGAGACCCGATTTATGGTGGGCGATTGAAATTGCCATCAGGTGCCAACGAGGAAATTACAACGCTGTTGCGAAGCTTCACCCGTCAGGCGCTCCATGCTCGAAGGCTGCAGCTGATTCATCCCGCATCCCAGGAGCTACTGTACTGGGAAGTCGACCTGCCTGACGATATGCTGCAACTGTTGGAAGGTATCCGTAAATTTGACGCACAACGAGGTTAAACTTTTCAGTCGCAAAGTAAACTGTCAGTAAATCGAAACTAAACAGAAACTAAATCGAAAGAAAACAAGCCTGACGAGGAGAAAATGATGCGAGATGCTGGCGTTAAAGGCGACATTGAATCCGATGAGTCAGGCTTTATCGTGCCCGATTGGCCCGCGCCAGCCTCTGTAAGTGCATTGGTAACCACGCGCACGGGAGGGGTAAGTTTATCACCCTACGAGTCATTCAATTTAGGGGATCACGTTGGCGATGACGAGAGGGCCGTCGCCCAAAACCGGATACGACTGTCAGTGCTGAGTGGCTTGCCCTCAAAGCAAGTTCGCTGGCTCAGCCAGGTACACTCCGATCGTGTTCTGGAATACCGGGCGATCGCTGATGCTGATCCGGAGAGGGCGGCTGAAGAGGCAGATGGTGCAGTTACCTCATGCTTGAATTTAGCTTGCGTAGTTATGACTGCAGATTGCTTGCCGGTTCTGCTGTGTAATCAGCAGGGCACGCGAGTTGCGGCGGTTCATGCTGGGTGGCGAGGACTGTTGGCAGGCATATTGGAAAATGCCGTCCGATGTTTTGATACCGGCGATCAGCTATTGGCCTGGCTGGGCCCCGCCATTGGGCCAAACTGTTTTGAGGTCGGGCCTGCAGTTTTTGATCCATTTACGCAGCAAAGTGCTGCGGCCCGATCAGCGTTTACGGCCATAGAATCGAGCGCCAAGGCCCAAGGCGAACGCAAATGGTTGGCGGATATATACACGCTTGCTCGAATACGGTTAAATCAGGCCGGTGTTTCCGACGTCTATGGCGGAGACTTTTGCACGGTCACGGAGGCGGACCGTTTCTTCTCATATCGCCGTGACGGTGTAACCGGGCGCATGGCTTCGATGATCTGGTTGACCGAATAAAACGACCGGAATCTCCGGTCTATCCTTCCTGAAGATTCAAATCCTGTATTTTTATTGATCTATGTCACCTTGAAGTTGGCAGAAATGGCCTTAGATAGGGGGTAAGTGCAATCCTGAATCGGCTGCTCAGCGTTAAGCCTTCATCGGGATCAAGTCAGTTTACGAGGTAGCTATGAGAATCGATAAATTAACCAGCCGTTTGCAATTGGCTTTAGCGGACTCTCAGTCCCTGGCATTGGGAAAAGACCATAACTTTATTGAACCCCTTCATTTGATGTACGTGATGTTGGATCAAAAAGGCAGTTCTTTAAATCCCCTGCTCAAGCAATTGGGAGTGGATGTTTCTGCCCTCAAAAAGCAGGTCGCGCAAAAAGTAGATGATTTGCCCATCGTTAAAGGCAATGACGGCGATGTGCATATGTCCAATGAATTGGGACGTCTGTTTAATATTGCCGATAAACTGGCGCAAAAACGTCAGGATCAATACATTTCCAGTGAGTTAATACTTCTGGCAGCGCTGGAAGACCGGGGGGCACTGGGCGAGTTGTTACGTCAAACCGGCGTCCAGAAAGAGATGCTGGAGCGGGCAATTGATGCAATCAGGGGAGGGGAAAAGGTGACCGATCAAGGTGCAGAAGAAAACAGACAAGCCCTGGACAAGTACACGATTGATCTTACCGCACGGGCGACAGAAGGTAAATTGGATCCGGTAATTGGACGCGATGACGAGATTCGTCGAACGATTCAAGTATTGCAACGTCGTCGGAAAAATAATCCCGTGTTGATTGGTGATCCGGGAGTGGGAAAAACGGCAATTGTTGAGGGGCTGGCTCAGAGAATTGTAAATGGAGAGGTACCTGATGGTCTGAAAGACAAGCGCGTTCTCTCTTTGGATATGGGTTCTTTAATTGCAGGAGCTAAATTCAGGGGAGAGTTTGAAGAGCGACTTAAAGCCGTTTTGAATGAGCTGGCAAAGCAGGAAGGGCAAATCATTTTATTCATCGATGAGCTGCACACTATGGTCGGAGCCGGTAAGGCCGAGGGCGCAATGGATGCGGGCAACATGCTAAAGCCTGCACTCGCCCGGGGTGAGCTGCATTGTGTCGGGGCGACTACGCTGGATGAGTACCGCGAATTTATTGAAAAGGATGCGGCACTTGAGCGACGCTTCCAAAAAGTATTGGTTGAAGAACCGGACGAACAGGCGACTGTAGCCATACTGCGTGGATTAAAAGAACGTTATGAGGTTCACCATGGTGTTGAAATTACCGACGGTGCAATCATCGCTGCAGCAAAACTTTCCCATCGTTATATCACCGATCGGCAGCTACCGGACAAAGCCATCGATCTGGTAGATGAAGCGGCAAGTCAGATTCGTATGGAAATGGATTCGAAACCGGAGGCTCTGGATAAACTGGAGCGACGCTTAATCCAGCTGAAAATTGAACGTGAGGCATTGAAGAAGGAAGCAGATGCGGCATCAAAGCAACGTTTACTGGATCTCGATAGTGTGATCGCAGGTATAGAGCAGGAATACGCTGATCTGGAAGAAATCTGGACCACCGAAAAAGCGGCATTGCATGGATCGCAGAAAATCAAGAGTGACCTGGAGCAAGCGAGAGTAGATTTGGAAGCGGCTCATCGCGCAGGTGATTTAGCCCGGATGTCCGAGCTTCAGTATGGTCGTATACCTGAGCTTGAGCGGCAGCTGGACATGGCCAGTCAGGCCGAGATGATGGAGATGAAATTGCTCCGTAATCGCGTGACTGACGAAGAAATTGCCGAGGTCGTTTCCAAATGGACGGGAATTCCAGTTGCGAGGATGCTGGAAGGTGAACGAGAGAAGCTGCTTCGTATGGAAGAGGCGTTGCATGATCGGGTCATCGGCCAGGATGAGGCTGTTACCGTAGTTGCGGATGCCGTGCGGCGTTCTCGCGCCGGGCTGGCGGATCCCAATCGACCCAACGGGTCATTCCTGTTTCTTGGGCCCACCGGTGTGGGTAAAACGGAGCTTTGTAAATCGTTGGCGGAGTTTCTGTTTGATACCGAAGATGCAATGGTACGAATTGATATGTCGGAGTTTATGGAAAAACATTCTGTTGCCCGTTTAATTGGTGCGCCTCCCGGTTATGTCGGTTATGAAGAAGGCGGTTACCTTACTGAAGCTGTTCGACGTAAACCATACTCGGTGTTGCTGCTCGATGAAGTCGAGAAAGCACATCCTGATGTATTTAATATCCTGTTGCAGGTGCTTGAAGACGGTCGTTTGACTGATGGTCAGGGGCGTACGGTTGATTTCAAAAACACGGTTGTCGTGATGACGTCAAATCTCGGCTCTGATGTGATTCAGCAGTTTACCCGTGACGAGTCACAATATGAGTCAATGAAAGCGGCGGTCATGGATGTGGTAGGCGGGCATTTTCGTCCAGAGTTTGTGAACCGGATCGATGAAGTTGTGGTGTTCCATCCGTTACGGTCCGAGCAAATTGCGGGAATTGCAAAAATCCAGTTGGAGATTTTGAATCAGCGCCTGGCTGACCAGGATATTGCGTTGAGTGTTTCTGATGCGGCAATGAGTAAACTGGCGGAGGTAGGGTACGATCCGGTATACGGCGCTCGACCACTGAAGCGAGCTATACAGCGCTGGGTTGAGAACCCGCTGGCGCAGAGTATCTTGTCTGGGCGCTTCGGTCGTGGTGACGTGATTGAAGCTGAAGTGGAGGGTGATGGGTTCCGGTTCGAACGTATTCAGGCCAAGCACTGATGGGGATGTCGTTTTCTTGATGTTGGCGGATGCGCATTTGATTTGAGTCAGTAATAACAGGAATCTTGTCAGGCATACTGACTGGCAAGATTTAACCACAATCAATAAGGGCATTGCATGACTATAGAAAAACACGACCTACATCATGAATTTCCAGAGATGGCAGATGAAATTCATGAATTGAAAACCAGTAATGCACATTTCGCAAAATTGTTTGATCAGTACCATAATGTCGATCAACAAGTTCGTCGCATTGAAACCGGCGTTGAAAATACGTCGGATGAGTTTTTAGAGCAGGTCAAGAAAGAGCGTTTGAATTTAAAAGATCAATTGTTTCAAATGCTAAAAGCGATCGCTTGATTCATGGGCCTCTCCCTGCAACCCGTATTTCTAGGGTTGTTGGGAGGGCTGTGTTGACCGAATGGTTGGCGAGTAGGCCAGATAAGCTTTTTTCAGGTTTGGAATGTCTTGGGGGCGGGCGAGCGCTAACGCGCCTAATCAGTCACAGTTTTCCTTCACGATGCGTTCGGATTCTTTTACCTGAGCCTGTTTCTGTTCATCACTCAAGTATTTATATTCTCCCGTTTCTTTATCCTTTATACGTATTCTTGAGTAGCTTTGTAGCTTGCTTAGATTGGTCTTGGCAATCTCGCAGGCCTTTTTACGCTGCTCCTTGTAGGCCGCCGCGGCGGCAGGGTCGCCAGCGGTTGGTTTTGCTTCATCTGTTTTACTGGTTGCGGCTTCCTGAGTGGGCGCACTATGGCCGGTTTTAACTTCCAGAGATTCGCTGCTTTTATCCGACGGCCTCCGGTCTCCGTAGTGAATGACACCATTGTCATCTGTCCATTTGTAGATTCTTTCTGCCTGAAGGGCCGTTGGAGCCAGTATCGACATCGCCAGAATGGCATTGAGCAAGAATTGTTGCTTCTTCATTTTGTTTCCTGAAAGCTAAATACTATTTAAAGTTAAAGGGCTTCCCAAATGAGCTCCGCACTTTATTCCTTAGTAAGTACCAGAAAAGAAATATAGTAAACACCGGAAAGCAATACCCGAAGTCGGTGTTCTGATAATTACGGATAACTGATCTTTAAAATATAGCTTGTTAATGGGTGAATGTACTAAAAAACTCGAAATTTGGGAGATATTTACGCTTAATTAAGAAATCAGTATTGACTCTAGTTCACATAATGTCAGAATTACCGATTGCTTGAAGCAGAGCAATATTCATTCAGCAATCCTGTAATGTTAGTTCTCTGTTCAGACCTCACAGAGTGAGTGTTGCCGACTTATAGACTTGATCATTTTTGATGAACTGCATGACAAGTGAATCTTTGTTATGGCCAGTTTCAAAGTCTCGAAGGGGCGTGCAAACAATCTTTGCACCCTTTTGATGTGGCGAAGTGTGGCAACTTTCCGGGTTTCCAAATTCCATAAGAATCTATTGGCCGGTAGTCATACAAATTCTCAAAGTTCCTATGAGATTTAAAGAGGAAAAATAACCGTGGAGTTATTATCTGGCGCAGATATGATTGCCCGCTTTCTGCAGGATGAGGGCATCGAATACATTTATGGCTACCCCGGCGGAGCCGCACTTCACATTTATGACGCATTGTTCCGTCAAGATAAAGTTAAGCATATTCTAGTTCGCCATGAACAAGCTGCAGTCCATATGGCTGATGGCTATGCCCGGGCTACCGGAAAACCTGGGGTTGTCTTGGTAACGTCTGGCCCTGGGGCCACCAATACTGTTACGGGTATCGCAACGGCATTCATGGATTCGATTCCCATGGTCGTTTTGTGTGGTCAGGTCGCTACCACGCTGATTGGTGAAGATGCATTCCAGGAAACAGACATGATCGGCGTGTCTCGTCCTGTTGTAAAACATAATTTGACCGTTCGCCATCCTGAACAAATACCCGAAGTATTAAAGAAAGCATTTTATATTGCATCCACAGGTCGCCCTGGTCCAGTGGTTGTGGATATTCCAAAAGATATGACCACGCCAAATGAGCGCTGGAAGTATGAATATCCCAAGAAAGTAAAATTACGATCCTACAACCCTGCGTTGCGGGGGCATTCCGGTCAGATCAAAAAGGCAGTGGATATGCTGCTTGCCTCGAAACGACCTGTCATTTATGCCGGAGGCGGCGTAATTCTTGGTGGCGCCTCGGACAAGCTTGTGGAGCTCGCCAGAACGCTCGATTACCCGGTCACGAACACCCTGATGGGTTTGGGATCGTTTCCGGGAACGGATCGGCAAAGTCTTGGCATGCTCGGAATGCATGGCAGCTATGAAGCCAATATGGTCATGCATCATTCTGATTTTGTTTTGGCGATTGGCGCGCGTTTTGATGATCGTGTGACGAATGCGACCGAAAAATTCTGTCCGGGTGCAAAAATTGTCCATATTGATATTGATCCGGCTTCAATATCGAAAACTGTCAATGTTGATGTGCCGATTGTCGGACCAGTTGATTCCGTGCTGAAGGAAATGCTATCCCTGATCAAAGAAGCCAAAACGGTTCCTGATAAAGAAAGCCTAGGGGCTTGGTGGAAGCAGATTGATGAATGGAGAGCATTCCATGGTGGTCGTTACAGCCTCGGAGATGGAAAGCTGCTCAAGCCACAGCAGGTTATCGAAGCCGTCCACAGAGTAACCAAGGGTAATGCATATGTAACATCGGATGTAGGTCAGCATCAGATGTTTGCCGCTCAGTACTACAAGTTTGACAAGCCAAATCGCTGGATTAACTCTGGTGGTCTGGGCACCATGGGGTTTGGTTTTCCGGCTGCGATGGGGATCAAACTCAACTTCCCGGATGAAGAGGTACTCTGTGTTACCGGTGAAGGCAGTATTCAGATGAATATTCAGGAACTGTCTACCTGTAAGCAATATGACCTGCCGGTTAAGATCATCAACCTGAACAATCAATCGTTGGGAATGGTGCGACAGTGGCAGGACATGAATTACGAGTCCCGTCACGCTCAGTCTTACATGAAGTCGTTACCTGATTTCGTAAAACTGGTTGAGGCCTACGGTCACGTGGGAATGAAGGTGGAGAAGCCTGAAGATCTGGAAGCAACGTTGGAAAAAGCGTTCGCGATGAAAGACCGGTTGGTGTTCCTGGATATTTATGTCGATCCATACGAGCATGTCTACCCAATGCAGGTTGCACGTGGCGCGATGAAAGATATGTGGTTGAGTAAGACTGAGAGGACCTGATCCACATGAGAAGAATTATTTCTGTATTGCTGGAGAATGAACCGGGTGCTCTGTCTCGAGTAGTTGGGCTTTTCTCTCAGCGAAATTATAATATCGAAACATTGACGGTTGCTCCAACGGAAGATCCGACTCTTTCTCGTATGACGGTGACAACGACGGGGTCTGATCGGGTAATCGAACAAATCACCAAACAACTTAATAAGCTAATCGAAGTGGTTAAGTTGGTTGATCTGACGGATGGCTCGCACATCGAGCGGGAGCTGATGTTGATCAAGCTCAAAGCCAGTGGTGCTCAAAGAGCAGAGATAAAACGGACGACCGACATATTTCGGGGTCAAATCGTAGATGTGACCAGTTCGATTTATACGGTTCAGCTTATTGGTGATAGTGAAAAACTGGATGCCTTTATTCAGGCAATCGGGTCCACGAGTGTATTGGAAGTTGTGCGCTCGGGTGTATCCGGAATTGCGCGTGGCGAGAAAGTTCTGAGTGTCTGATTTTGGTGATCGGATAATATTTTAATCATTTAGGTAAGGTGCTGAAGAAAGCACAGGAAAAACAGGGGAAACTCATGCAAGTTTATTACGATAAAGATTGTGATTTGTCTCTTATCCAAAGCAAGAAAGTTGCAATCATCGGATACGGCTCTCAAGGTCATGCTCATGCGAACAACTTGAAAGATTCTGGCGTAGACGTAACGGTTGGTTTGCGTAAAGGTTCTGCGTCTTGGGCGAAAGCAGAAAATTCCGGTTTGACAGTAAAAGAAGTTGCCGAAGCAGTAGCGTCTTCAGATGTTGTAATGATTTTGACCCCGGACGAGTTCCAGGCGCAGCTTTACAAAGCTGAAATTGAACCAAACCTGAAAGATGGTGCAACGCTTGCGTTTGCCCACGGTTTCAGTATTCACTATAACCAGGTTGTGCCGCGTGCCGATCTTGATGTAATCATGGTTGCACCAAAAGCACCAGGGCACACTGTGCGCTCCGAATTTGTTAAAGGCGGTGGTATTCCTGACCTGATTGCAATCTTCCAGGATGCATCCGGATCTGCCAAGCAGTTGGCATTGTCTTATGCCAGTGGTGTTGGTGGTGGTCGTACCGGTATTATCGAGACGACCTTCAAAGATGAAACCGAAACAGATCTGTTTGGTGAGCAAGCCGTTCTGTGTGGTGGCGCGGTTGAACTGGTTAAAGCGGGCTTCGAAACACTGGTTGAAGCTGGGTATGCTCCGGAAATGGCTTACTTCGAGTGTCTGCACGAACTGAAATTGATCGTGGATTTGATGTACGAAGGTGGTATTGCTAACATGAACTACTCCATTTCCAACAATGCGGAATATGGTGAGTATGTTACTGGCCCAGAAGTTATTAATGATGAGTCCCGTGCGGCAATGCGTAATGCATTGAAGCGCATTCAAGATGGTGAGTATGCGAAGATGTTTATCGCAGAAGGTGCTCACAACTATCCTTCAATGACTGCATATCGTCGTAACAATGCTGCTCACCCAATTGAGCAGGTTGGTGAGAAGCTGCGTAGCATGATGCCTTGGATTGCTTCAAACAAGATTGTTGACAAGACCAAAAATTAATCTGGTTCAGACAGTCTGATAAAGAAAAAGCGCGATGGACCATCGCGCTTTTTTTCGTTTTGACCTATTCCAATGTAATCGCCTTCTCTTCCTGTAATGGATTTTCACTCAATCGCTTTTTCGCTCTATAGTTAAGGTGATTTAAAGTGCTAGTGCGAATATGAATAGTCGTTGATTGTATATTTAGCGTTTGTGTAGATAAATCTAGGATGCATAAATCAGATTAGGATACGATTTTGATGAGTAACCACGAGAACAATATGGATTCAGCCTCCTTGAGGTCTGATGTGGAATCACCGGATGCAACCTCAGTAGAAAGTGATCTGGAAGATGTCGAGGTTGTTGAGGGTGGAAAGGTGCGTCGCCGGGGAATCTACTTGCTCCCCAATTTGTTTACGACGGGCTCACTTTTTTCGGGCTTTTATGCGATTGTTGCAGCGATGAATGGCCAGTTTGATAACGCTGCTGTAGCGATTTTTGTTTCGATGATTTTAGATGGACTGGATGGCCGAGTCGCCAGGCTAACGAATACGCAAAGCAGGTTTGGCGCTGAGTATGACAGTTTGGCTGATATGGTTGCCTTTGGCGTGGCACCTGGTTTGGTTGCGTTCACATTGAACCTGCAGTCTCTTGGTAATATCGGCTGGATTGGTACGTTCATATACGTCGCCGGTGCAGCGTTGAGATTGGCAAGGTTTAATACTCAAATCGGCTCTGTTGACAAAAAATACTTCGTTGGTTTACCGAGTCCGTCTGCTGCAGCCCTTGTCGCTGGTTTTGTTTGGGTGTGCCATACTGCAGAGCAAAGTCTCGGTCTGACGATACTCACCATGATCATAGTTACCGGAGCTGGCGTACTCATGGTGAGCAATGTGCTCTACTACAGCTTTAAAGAGCTTGATCTCAAGCGCCGTGTGCCCTTTGCTACTGTCCTGGTAATTGTCTTGATTTTTGCCGTTATAGCCCTGGAGCCAGCCATCGTCTTATTGCTGGGGTTCGTGGTCTATATTCTCTCCGGGCCAGCAATGGCGTTGAAGCGAAAATTCAAGGCGCGGAATTAGGCCTGCGGAAACCCATTTTGAAACCCAACGATTCAGTTGGGTTTTTTTGTTTCTGGCGATTCAAAACGAAGTCTGAATTTTTTAGTACTGTTGTGGTCTTAACAGATCAAATGATCATAAAGAGGTTGCAGTCATGTTGATAAAAGCCGGTGGAAAGTTAAAAGAAAGTGACGTCACTGATGAGAAATTGTATTTGTCGCGGCGTCAGTTCATGGCTGGGGGGGCTGCGTTGGCCTTGGGATCGTTGCTTCCGGCGCCCAGTTTGGCTGCCTCACCTGAAGATTACCCTGCGTTGACAGGCTATACCAAAACTAAATGGGGGGCCAATGAAGAGTTGACGCCCTTTAAAGATGTTACACGTTACAACAACTTTTACGAATTGGGTGTCGATAAGGGCGATCCCGCCGAAAATGCCGACGCTCTCAAGGTCAAGCCCTGGTCGGTTAAGGTTGAGGGCGAAGTAGGAAAGCCAGGAGAGTATGCTTTCGAAGACCTTATAAAAGGCATTCCTCTCGAGGAAAGAATCTACCGCTTGAGGTGTGTTGAAGCATGGTCAATGGTCATCCCGTGGATCGGGTTCCCTTTGTCATCCATTCTTAAAAAGTTCGAACCCTTATCTAAAGCGAAGTACGTCCGAATGGAGACAATTCACGCACCAGAGCAATTACCTGGTCAACGCTCTCGCTTTAGTTCTATTGACTGGCCTTATGAAGAGGGGTTGCGTATCGATGAAGCTATGCATCCACTGACTTTGATGGCAATTGGTCTGTACGGACGTACGTTGCCTAACCAAAATGGTGCACCACTGCGGTTGGTTGTGCCGTGGAAGTATGGGTTCAAGAGTATTAAATCCATTGTGAAGATTCAGTTTTTGGAATCTCAACCCAAAACGAGCTGGAATAGTATCGCGCCTCAAGAATACGGTTTCTACGCCAACGTAAACCCAAAAGTGGATCATCCGCGCTGGAGTCAGAAAACTGAAAGGCGATTGCCGTCAGGGCTGTTCTCGGTGAATAGAATTGATACACAGATGTTCAACGGTTACGGGGATGAGGTTGGTCATTTATATGCGGGGATGGATTTGAAGCGGTTTTATTAATGAGAATTGATCGCTTCTCAATCGATATTGGCTCGAAAATACCATAAATTAAAAAATATAAGATTAATTTAAAAAAGGTGTTGA